>NC_004347.2:4947500-4969811 GCF_000146165.2 Shewanella oneidensis MR-1
CATCTTTTCATAAAGAGAAGAAAGCGAAACCAAAATTATGTACATATTGCTATGAACACTCATCACCGAAGTGATTTGGAATCATTGATTTAATTCTTTGATTACTCGCCAAACGGCAGAGTAATTTCGATTAACTCAACACCTGTGAGTGTCCACACAGATTTCTTGTTTAGATTGTTAAAGAGCACCTCAGTCTCATCAGAGAACCTGAGCACCACACTGGGCGATTAACGCTTCCAGTTGGCTAGGGCTGCGCATTCTACGCATTTCCCTTGTCGCGTCAAGGCGTTTTTGCAAACTTCTTGGCGCTTTCGAATCAACTGCACATTTTGCATTCGATTCACACTGAAACCGCATCCGCTTTCGCTGTCTGCCGTGTCAGTGGATGCGCATTATAGGCAGCAGAACTTTTTGTGCAAGCGCTTTTTGTAAGAAAGTTTCAATTAGTCGTTTAGACGCCTAGATATCCAGCAACATGCATAAAAAAGGGGCTAAACGCCCCTTTTTTCCTCATTTTGTTAACGAGAAACTAACTATGGACTGAAGAAGCGGGATTCTTGCTCGACTTCGACTTCCTCACCATCGATATGAGTTTTAACTTTTATTTCAATATTGGTTACTGAACTTGAAAGCTCTACGGGATCAACCCCAACACTTACCGGTAGCGTTAATACTTCTCCACCCGCAATGGTCACTGAAGTTGGACCATACCATTTGTAATTATTGAGGCCTTCAACACTCATGGTGTATTCGTGGGCTTGTTCAGTCTTATTGAGAATCTTTAGAGTAAAGGTGTTTTCAATCAATCCTTGATTATTTTCGCGATAGAGTTGATTACGGTCGCGGATAATATCCATACGTACAGGTGCAATTGTCGCACTCGCATAGATAAAGATCAGTATCATCACGGCCAGTACCACGCCATAACCCACTAGCTTAGGACGTAATACTTTCTCTTTTACCCCTTCGAGTTTATTTTCGGTGGTATAGCTAATCAACCCTAGAGGGTAACCCATGCGCTCCATGGTTTGATCGCAAGCATCGATACACGCACCGCAGTTAATACATTCGTACTGTAAGCCGTTACGAATATCGATACCTGTTGGGCATACTTGAACACAGAGATCACAATCAATGCAATCACCTAAGCCCATTTCTTTTGGATCGGCTTTACGTGAACGTGGACCTCGAGTTTCACCGCGCTTAGCATCGTAACCAACAATAAAGGTGTTTTTATCAAACATCGCAGATTGGAAACGAGCATAGGGGCACATATGGATACACATGATTTCACGCATCCAACCCGCATTACCATATGTTGCGAGGGTAAAAAACACCACCCAAAAATAGATGCCACCAGAAGCATTAAGGGTAAAGACGTCAACGTAGACTTCGCGGTTCGGCACAAAATAGGACACAAAAGTCATCGCGGTGAGTAGCGAAAGCACAATCCAAGCTGTGTGCTTTGCGGTTTTTCGCCAAATCTTGTCAAAACTCCATGGCATTTGATCTAGCTTGATGCGCTTATTGCGCGCACCCTCAAGCTTTTCTTCAAACCAGATGAACATAAAAGTCCATACGGTTTGAGGGCAGGTGTAACCACACCAAACTCGGCCAAGGTAGGTTGTCACAAAAAATAAGGCAAAAGCCGCGATCATAAAGAGTGCAGCAAGTAGGGTGAGATCCTGGGGCCAAATGGTTAAGCCAAAGACGTGGAATTTTTGTTCGCCTAGATTAAACCATACCGCTTGGCGGTCTCCCCAAGGGATCCAAGGTAAGATGAGGAAGAAGAGCATGGCAACCCAACCCATACGGCGGCGCAAACTGCTCCATAAGCCATCGATTGCTCGGACATAAATCCGATTGCGGGGGTTAAAACGATCAGCCTTATCTGCATCAGGCTGATGAATCTTAATTCGATTGGTTTTCGAATAGTCCTTGTTATTAGATTCTGCGTTCATCGTGACAGCCTTTTACTGCTTTAATATTGGACGAAAACTGGCTTATTATACCCATATTACTAATGGTTATTCACTTATGTTGGACTAAAAGATGAAAGGTTGGATCATATTAGCGTTCCTTTGTGGTGCATTATATTACTTATACACAGAAACCGACAAACTAGATGCACCTATAGCTAAAACAGAAGAAATGGTTCAGAAGATAGAAAATAAAGTGAGTTCAGCAATGGGAACTCAAATAATTAAAATGGATCAAAATCTAACAAAGGTCCGCAAGGATATATTAGAGCGCCTCTCTGCCGCCGAGGTTGAAGAATTTAATAAAATCCCACTGACTGAAGATGGCATTGCCGATTTTAAAGAAAGCTACTGCGGCACTAATGCAGGTACGCATTCTACCTTTAGCCAAGACAACTTGCTGTTTATCTGCGATAACCTCTAATCACACTCCAGAGACAAGCGGAATTTGGCATCCCATGCCTAAACGTAGCGCTTAGGTGATTGACCAACTGCATTATTCCGCCTAGCCTCAGAGCTTCAATAACATAGGCCTTATAATCATGACTAAACCAGTATCAGACACTTTTGATCCTACATTGTGGGATCAAGTCAACGGATTTAACTTCACCGATATTACTTACCATAGAGCCAAAGCCCACGGCACTGTACGTATCGCCATCAATCGTCCTGATTGCCTCAATGCCTTTCGTCCAAAAACAGTCGATGAGTTATATATCGCCCTCGATCACGCTCGCCAATGGTCCGATGTTGGTTGTGCCTTACTCACAGGCAACGGTCCCTCAGCAAAAGGACAATACTCGTTCTCCTCCGGCGGCGATCAACGCATTCGTGGTAAAGATGGTTATAAATATGAAGGCGCTGAAGAAGGTAAAGCCGATTTAGCCAGAATGGGGCGTTTACATATTCTCGAAGTGCAAAGATTGATCCGCTTTATGCCTAAAGTTGTCATTGCGGTCGTTCCTGGCTGGGCCGTGGGTGGCGGACACAGTTTGCATGTGGTTTGCGATTTAACCTTAGCGTCCAAAGAACATGCCATATTCAAGCAAACGGATCCTGATGTCGCGAGCTTCGATTCAGGCTACGGCAGTGCTTATCTTGCTAAGATGATTGGTCAAAAACGCGCCCGCGAAATCTTCTTCTGCGGCTTTAATTACAGTGCCGATGAAGCCTTTGCCATGGGCATGGTCAATAAATCGGTTCCCCATGCTGAACTCGAAGTCGAAGCATTAAGATGGGCCAAAGAGATTAACTCTAAATCCCCAACAGCGATGCGCATGTTGAAGTACGGTTTTAACATGACCGACGACGGCATGGTCGGCCAGCAACTATTTGCCGGTGAAGCGACACGCTTAGCCTATGCCAGTGCAGAAGCCCAAGAAGGGCGTGATGCCTTCCTCGAGAAACGCGATCAAGACTTCTCAGCCTTCCCTTGGCATTATTAATCGCGACTCATTGCAATATAAAGCCCTCAACAGAGGGCTTTATACTTTTTAACGCTTATAGATAGAAAAAACCGTTTAAACTAATCTCAAAATACGGGTTTAAATTTTAATGAGAATTGTTATCATCTAATTATTCCCAAAAGGGGCTGACATTAGAGGATAGAATCATGACCAAGACACTTACTTTTGCCGTATTACATTTCAGCGTTGCTTTTACTGTCACTTATTTATTAACAGGCAGTGTGCTTATTGGTGGGGCAGTCGCATTAGTAGAGCCCGCAATTAATACTGTGGTGTTTTATTTCCACGATAAAGTATGGAAACGTTTAGAAGCAAAAAAGCAACACGCGCTTGATGCGATAACAGCTTAATAGCCTAAGCCACCAGCAAATAACTCTAATTAAGCCCCAATAAAAAACCGCCTAACTGGCGGTTTTTTATTGGCTTTGATTTATTCCACCGTCACCGATTTAGCAAGGTTGCGCGGCTGATCCACATCGGTGCCCTTGATTAAGGCAACATGGTAAGAGAGCAACTGTAATGGGATAGTGTAAATCAGTGGCGCCATAAAAATATCGCAGTGCGGTACAGGGATCACTTTCATGGTGTCGTCAGACTCGAACTCCGCATCCACATCGGCAAACACATACATTAAACCGCCACGGGCACGCACTTCTTCAACATTAGATTTCAGCTTCTCTAATAATTCGTTGTTTGGCGCCACCACAATCACGGGCATATCGGCGTCAATCAAGGCCAGTGGGCCATGTTTTAATTCGCCAGAGGCATAAGCCTCTGCATGAATATAAGAGATTTCTTTAAGTTTAAGCGCGCCTTCCATCGCAATCGGGTATTGATCGCCACGACCAAGGAATAACGCATGGTGTTTGTCAGCAAAGTCTTCTGCCAGTTCTGCAATCGCATCATCTAAGCCTAATGCTTGCTCCACTTTAGCAGGCATAGACTGTAGGCTTTGGGTGATCTCGGCCTGCATTTGCTCAGACATGCCATTATGGCGACCGATCACCGCAGTCAACATTAACAAACCTGCCAGCTGTACAGTAAAGGCCTTGGTCGAAGCAACGCCAATCTCAGCACCCGCTTTCATCATGTACGCCATATCTGACTCACGCACCAAAGAAGAGCCAGGCGCGTTACAGATGGTCAGTGTCGCCTTATAGCCCATTTCTTTGGCTAGGCGCATCGCTGCAAGCGTATCGGCAGTTTCACCGGATTGAGAAATGGTCACCAACAGGCTGTTGGGGAATAAATGCGACTTGCGGTAGCGGAATTCAGAGGCAATTTCGACGTTACAAGAAACACCCGCCCAATCTTCTAACCAATAACGTGCCGCCATGCCCGCATGGTAGCTAGTACCACAAGCAATAATCTGTACGTGTTTAATATCTTTTAAGAATTCAGCGGCATTATCACCAAAAGCCGTGTCGAGCACTTGTTTGTTGGCGATGCGGCCTTCAATAGTACGCGTCAGTGCCAGTGGCTGCTCATAGATTTCTTTGAGCATATAGTGGCGATATTCGCCTTTGTCGCCAGCATCGTGGGTGATTTCTGACTCTTTAACTTCGCGCTCAACTTTATTGCCATGCACATCGAAAATGCTCACAGTGCGACGAGTCACTTCGGCCACGTCACCCTCTTCTAAAAAGGCGAAAGAGCGGGTCACAGGCAGCAGCGCCAGTTGGTCAGAAGCGACAAAGTTTTCACCTAGACCAAAACCAATCACCAGCGGGCTGCCAGAACGGGCCACGACCATACGCTCACTATCACGACGGTCGATAACTACAGTGCCATAGGCGCCTTCAAGTTGTTTAACAGTGGCTTGTACCGCAGCAAGTAAGCTGTCGTTTGTTTTTAATTGGTGATGAACTAAGTGGCAAATCACTTCGGTATCGGTATCTGAGCTGAAGTGGTAGCCGTGTTCTTTAAGCATTTCGCGCAGTTTATGGTGGTTTTCGATAATACCATTGTGTACAACGGCAATATCACCTTCAGATAAATGCGGGTGAGCATTACGCTCGCTTGGCTCACCGTGGGTCGCCCAGCGTGTATGCGCAATCCCAGTGCCGCCCGCTAACGGGTCGGTTTCGAGTGCAGCAGACAGTTCCTGCACTTTACCAACGCGGCGCGTGCGATTGAGTTCGCCATTGTGGATCACGGCAACACCAGCAGAGTCATATCCACGATATTCTAAACGACGTAAACCTTCGACCAGAATTTCGGCCACATCCCTTTGCGCCACAGCGCCAACGATTCCGCACATAGTTTTTACCTATAAAATGAAAAATAAAAATGAAGGTTTTTAGTCATTTGCTCATATGTTCAACATAGCGAAATAACTAAGGCGAGTAGGGCGCTAAGATGACTTTGACGCCTTGCTCGGTAATTTGCTTAAGGGCGCTCTCTTCGATGCGCGCATCGGTGACTAACACGCTAATTTTCGACCATGGCAATTCTAAATTAGGGATCCGCTTGCCAATTTTGTCCGAATCCACCATTACGATAACTTCGCGGGAAACCTCAGCCATCACCTTACTTAAACCTGTCAGCTCATTAAAGGTGGTGGTGCCACGGGCTAAATCGATACCGTCGGCACCGATAAACAGTTGGTCGAAGTTGTAGGAGCGTAATACTTGCTCGGCGACTTGGCCTTGAAAGGATTCAGAATGCGGGTCCCAAGTTCCACCGGTCATCAATAAGGTTGGCTCGTTTTCAAGCTCGTGAATCGCATTAGCCAAATGCAGGGCATTGGTCATCACCACCAGCCCACGCTTTTGGTTTAGTTCAGCAATCAAGCCAGAGGTGGTGGTACCGCTATCGATAATGATGCGATTGTGATCTTTAATGAGCTGCGCGGCAGCTTTAGCAATGGATAACTTGTTAGGCGCAATCTTGGCAGAAAACTGTTGCGTGACTTCATCAGGAATAGCCACAGCACCGCCATAGCGGCGCAGCAGTAATCCGGTTTTTTCAAGTTCGGCCAGATCTTTACGAATGGTGACTTCAGAGGTTTCGAAACGTAATGACAACTCATCGACACTCACTTCACCCTGTTCATTCAGAATGCTGATAATGCTGTGGCGTCGTTGCTGTGTATTTCGTTTATTCATAAAACCTTTCAGTTAACTTTCGATTCGAAAGGTACATTATAGTGAAACGAAACTTTTTTGCTAGTATTCGAAAGGTGTTTTTAGCGTGAGAGTGATGGAATGGATGAGTTTTTAAAATTAACCTAATGAAAAGCAATAAAAAAGCAGTTCACCTATCGATGAACTGCTTTAAGGGAGCTAAAACTTAAGCTTAGAAAGTGAAGTTAGAACTTAGCTTCAAGTGCCACGCTGAAGTTACGATCTTGGCCGATAGTGACCATCTTATCGCTACCGCCATCTAAGTATTCAGTATCAAACAGGTTTCTCACGTTTGCACGGATGCTAACGTCTTTACCCATAATATCCGTAGTATAGGCAGCACCAACATCAAAACGGACGTAACCATCTTTGGTAATGGTATTTACATCATTAGCAAAACGCTCACCAACGTAGATAGCGCCAAAGTTCATCGCAAAGTTGTCAGTTACTTCGTAACGAGTCCAGATATTGGCAGACCATTTAGGGGCATCAATAGGAGTTTTACCATCTAAATTCTTGCCACCGATTTTGCCTGCACCCGTATTATATTCCGCATCTAAATACATCATAGATGAAGTCACAAACCAGCTATCACCTAACTGGCCTTGGGCACCAACTTCAAAACCACGGTGATGTTGCTCACCACCTTGAGTGGTTATTGTTTTATCACCATCACTTGTTACTGGAATATCTAGCACTGTTGTGACATTGGACACGGTTATATCAAACAGAGCAGCAGTCAGCAGTAGACTGTCATTAAAGAGCTCCCACTTCGTTCCCAATTCATACTGAGTGCCATACTCAGGTTTTAGATTAGCCCCTTGATTCACATCTTCGGAACTGGTTACAGATCCTTGCGGGGTAAAGCTTTTTGAATAGTTAACATAAATACTGCCATTATCCATAGGCGAATAAATCACCCCAAATTTAGGCGATACGGCATAGCTGTTACCGCCAGCGGTATCTTTTTTCTGTTCGTCATACCGTACACCAGCAAGCAACTTCCATTGCTCATTTAATGTCATTAAATCCTGCAAATAGAAACCGTAATACTTGTATTCACTTGGGTTGCTTAGCTGACCTTGATGATAATCAAGATCTTGCTGAATAATTGGTTGCCCAGGAATTACACGCTGACTTTTGCCTTTCTGAATTTGCTGCTGGTAGAAATAGTCTAAATAGTTAGCACCAATAAGGAATTGATGCTCCATTCCTGCCAAAGAAAATTCACCCGTGAAATCCACATAGGCCGTTTTATGCTGCCAATCGTCATAACGATCGAATGGTTTGATGTTATAACCATCTTTGAATGGATCTTCAGAGCCTTCAATCAAACTTGGCGCAGAGTCTAAACGTTGGCGATTAAATTGTTGATCGTTGTAGCCGACTTTCACTTTCCAGTCGTTAGTCATTTGCCAAGTTAGATCAGCACCTAAATTTGAGACGGTATTATCGGTAAAGGCCCAAGGCGCATCCCATACGGTTTTACGCTCGCCAATCACATTGCCTTGTTTATCTAACCAGCCACCCGCATCGATGCCCGCTTTGTCTTGGGTATGGTCATACTTAACCGATAACAGCAAATCATCACTGATATCAAATTCCAAATTCAAATATCCTAACCAACGATCACGCTCTTGGTTTTCATCGGTAGTTGAATATTCGCGCCAGTATTTAGTGTCTTGTTTGACTAACACACCACGATAACGAATGCTCTGCGCTTCGTTTAAGCTGCCACCCGCATCTAACTGCGCACGGGTAGAGCCGTAGCCATCAGTATCAAAACCTAAATCGAGCATTGAATCGTAGGTCGGCTTTTTGGTGACCATATTCACCAAACCGCCAGGTCCTGATTGACCATACAGCATACTTGAAGGGCCTTTAAGCACTTCAACCTGCTGCAGCGTTTCGATAGGTTGAACGTAATGAGACCATTGCTGGTGGCCATTGATGAGATAACCATTACCCGAATCGAGTTCGAAGCCACGGATACTGAAGACTTGACGGTTCCAACGGGTGGTTCCCGCTGTCACACTTGAATCGTTTACCAATACTTCGGCAAGGTTTGTTGCTAATTGCTCATCGGTAACAAAGTCAGGGATCACATTAACAGACTGTGGGGTATCCATTAAGTCAATATCGCCACGCATAGCGCCAGATGCACTACCGACTTTATAATCGTTAAAAGTACGGCCTGTTACATTAATACGTTCAATGTTTGCATCGTTTGGCGCTTCTGCCATAACAGGCATCGCCATTAATGCGGCCCCTACGGCCAAACCCACAACTGAATATTTAAATACCATTGCCAACACCTCAAGTAGACCTTTCGTCTTAGAATTGCAGGCAATATAAATAAGAATTGTTTTTATTTAAGGTTCTTTACATGAATTTACAATCTTGCGTGATACAGATCAAAATTAAACAAAAACAACAAATTGCTCATACCATAAAAGCATTAACGCAATATTAATTCGACTATTTTTGTAAAACTAAGGATTTTGACCTTTGACAAAAAACATAAAGCGGCTAATTGCCGCCTTATATTACAAAAGATTAGCTGTTACTTCTTTATTTTAACCGGGCGTTGCCAGCCTGTGAGGTGTTTTTGTTTAACGCGGGTGATCACTAATTCATCTTCGCCCACATCACGGGTAATTGTTGACCCTGCACCGAGCGTCGCGCCTTTACCAATAGTCACTGGCGCCACCAGTTGAGTATCACTCCCCACAAACACATTATCTTCAATCACAGTGAGATGCTTATTCGCCCCATCGTAATTGCAGGTGATAGTGCCCGCGCCAATATTCACACCCGCACCAATTTGCGCATCACCTAAATAGGCTAAATGGCCCGCTTTAGATCCCACACCTAAAACGGCTTTTTTCATCTCAACAAAGTTGCCGATATGGGCATCTTGCATTAATTCTGCACCAGGACGTAAACGGGCAAAAGGCCCTGCGCTTGCAGCAACACCCAGTTTAGCGCCTTCGATAATAGAGTAAGGTTTGATCTCGGCATTATCGGCAATTTCAGTGTCGATGATGATCGCACCCGCACCAATAGTGACATTATTACCGATCACCACTTTGCCTTCGAATATCACGTTCACATCGATCATCACATCCATACCGACGGTCACTTCGCCACGGATATCAATACGGCTTGGGTCACGCAGATTAGCACCAGCGATCATCAGCTTTTCGGCTTCACGGGCTTGGTAAGCTCGCTCTAATTGGGCGAGCTGCACGCGGTTATTGGCGCCTTCCACTTCTATAGCAGATTGTGGTTGAGCGGTATTAATCTCCACGCCATCAGCATGGGCCATGGCGATAATATCCGTTAGATAGTATTCGCCTTGGGCATTGTTATTCGATAAACGGTCAAGCCACGTTTTCAATGCATTACCTGGAACCGCCATAATGCCAGTGTTGACTTCATTGATGGCAAGCTGCTCGGGATTAGCATCTTTTTGCTCAACAATACCAACCACCTTGCCTTGCTCACGCACGATACGGCCATAGCCCATTGGATTAGCAAGATTAACCGTTAAGATTGCCACGCCATATTCAGGACGTGCAGCAAGTAATGCTTCGAGGGTTGAGGCTTGGATTAATGGCACATCACCGTAAAGGATCAGTACAGTATCATTATCGTCGATATTCGGAATTGCCTGCGCCACAGCATGACCAGTCCCCAACTGCTCCGCTTGCAAGATCCAATTCAGCTTTTGTTCGCCCAATGTGGATTTTAATTTATCGGCACCGTAGCCATAAACGAGCTGAATTGCATCGCTGCCAATACTGTGTGCAGTATCAATAACATGCTGCACCATGCTCTTATGGGCGATAGGATGTAATACCTTAGGAAGATCCGAGCGCATTCTGGTTCCTTTTCCTGCTGCTAAGATCACTACATTTAATGCCATTGCCATATCCTTGATTAAATCCCAAAGGGGTAAACTGAGGTCGATTTAGTGGCCCGATTTTAACGGAAAGGCGGCGTAAAAGCGAAAGGCGGATGTATAGCTGTCACAGAAAAAGCCAACAAAAAAGGCGGGTATCTTTCGATAACCGCCTTTTATCACAAACAATAACCTTATCTGGCAATGTTTTTCTTGATGGTTTCAACAACACGTAATTGAGCCATTGCTTTCGCTAACTCAACCATAGCGGCATCATAATTGAAGTCCGCACCCGCAGTTGCCATATGGGCTTCTGCACGACGCTTAGCTTCTAATGCTGCCTGCTCATCAATATCTTTGGCACGCATAACCACATCAGCCAACACAGAAACAGAAGAAGGTTGTACTTCTAGTAAACCACCAGAAAGGTAAAACACTTCTTCGTTACCGTCTTGTTTGACGATGCGCGCCATGCCAGGTTTGATATAGCTTAACAGTGGAGCATGGCCATGCATGATGCCCAACTCACCTTCAGAACCGGTCACTTGTAGGCTAGCTACGCGACCAGAGAAGATGCTGCTCTCTGCGCTGACTATATCAAGCTGTACTGTCATGGCTGCCATCCCGTTCTCCTTAAAAAACTAAGTATGACTACTTAGTTATTTCTTTTTGTTAGCTTTCTCGACAGCTTCGTCGATAGAACCAACCATGTAGAACGCTTGTTCTGGAATGTGGTCGAACTCGCCACTCAGAATTCCCTTGAAGCCACGGATAGTGTCTTTCAGAGAAACGTACTTACCAGGAGAACCAGTAAAGACTTCTGCTACGTGGAAAGGCTGAGACAAGAAACGCTCAATCTTACGTGCACGGGAAACGGTCATCTTGTCATCATCTGACAATTCGTCCATACCCAGAATCGCAATAATGTCTTTCAGCTCTTTGTAGCGTTGCAGAACAGTTTGTACACCGTTAGCTACGTCATAGTGCTCTTGACCAACCACTAATGGATCTAATTGACGTGAAGTCGAATCCAATGGGTCAACCGCTGGGTAAATACCCAGAGAAGCGATTTGACGTGACAATACAACAGTCGCATCTAAGTGAGCGAAGGTTGTTGCTGGTGACGGGTCAGTCAAGTCGTCCGCAGGTACGTATACCGCTTGTACAGAGGTAATAGAACCCGTCTTAGTTGAAGTAATACGCTCTTGCAGAACGCCCATTTCTTCAGCCAGAGTGGGTTGGTAACCTACCGCAGAAGGCATACGACCTAACAGTGCTGATACTTCAGTACCGGCTAGGGTGTAACGGTAGATGTTGTCAACGAACAACAGTACGTCACGACCTTCGTCACGGAATTTCTCAGCCATAGTCAGACCAGTCAGTGCTACACGCAGACGGTTTCCTGGTGGCTCGTTCATTTGGCCATACACCATGGCTACTTTGTCGAGAACGCCAGAATCCTTCATCTCGTAGTAGAAGTCGTTACCCTCACGAGTACGCTCACCTACACCGGCGAATACAGAAAGACCTGAGTGAGCTTTAGCGATGTTGTTAATCAGTTCCATCATGTTAACTGTCTTACCAACACCCGCACCACCGAACAGACCTACTTTACCACCCTTAGCGAATGGACATACAAGGTCGATAACCTTGATACCAGTCTCTAACAGTTCAGTCGTGTTTGATTGCTCTTCGTATGAAGGAGCTGCACGGTGAATCACATAACGTTCTTCTTCACCGATTGCACCCGCTTCATCAATAGGGTCGCCTAAAACGTTCATGATACGGCCAAGAGTGGCTGTACCAACAGGAACAGAAATAGGTGAACCTGAGTTTACTACCTCAAGACCACGACGCAGACCATCAGAAGTACCCATAGCGATGGTACGAACTACACCACCACCTAGTTGTTGCTGAACTTCCAGCACCAAACCATTACAGGAGCCTTCACCTGTGATCTTCAGAGCGTCATATACCTGAGGTACGGCATCTTGTGGAAACTCTACGTCCACAACCGCGCCAATCACTTGGACAACAGTACCTGTGCTCATGATTAATCCTCTAAAACTTGTATTCGTTACCTAACCTAAACCGCAGAGGCACCAGAAACAATTTCCGACAGTTCCTGCGTAATAGCAGCCTGACGAGCCTTGTTATAGACCAATTGCAAATCGTCAATTAGTGTACCCGCGTTGTCAGTTGCCGCCTTCATAGCCACCATACGGGCAGCTTGTTCAGAAGCAATGTTTTCAACAACACCTTGGTAAACCTGAGATTCTACATAACGAACCAATAAGGTATCCAAAAGGGCTTTTGGATCAGGTTCGTAGATGTAGTCCCAACGATGAGCAACCTCATCATCTTCCGATTTAGGCAAAGGTAGCAGCTGCTCGATCACAGGAGTCTGCGTCATAGTGTTGACAAACTTGTTGAACACTACATACAGACGATCCAGTTTGCCTTCGTTGTAAGCTTCTAACATGACCTGCACAGTACCAATTAAGTCATTCAATTTAGGTGCATCACCTAAACCCGATGCTTGTGCCGATACTTGTCCGCCGAAGCTTTTGAAAAACTGCACACTACGAGCACCAATTGGGCAAAATTCAAATTCTGCACCTTGCTCTTTCCAGCTTTTCACGTCTGCGACAACCTTTTTAAAGAGGTTGACGTTCAGACCACCACAAAGGCCACGGTCGGTTGCTACAACAATGTAACCAACCCGCTTAGCCTCTCTCACCTCCAAGTAGGGGTGTTTATACTCGAGAGAACCTTGCGCTACGTGACCGATCACCTTACGCATGCTTTCCGCGTATGGACGGCTCGCAGCCATGCGTTCCTGCGCTCTGCGCATTTTGCTGGCTGCCACCATTTCCATGGCGGACGTGATCTTCTGAGTGTTTTTCACACTCGCGATCTTGGTTTTAATCTCTTTAGCGCCGGCCATCTCTACTCTCCAATCTGGACCTGAGGTGCCTTAAGACACCTCTATCATTGTTACCAGGTTTGGGTTGCTACGAACTTGTCGAGGCCAGCTTTTAATTCAGCTTCGATATCGGCGTTATAATCGCCAGTCTCGTTGATAAGCTTGATTAAAGCAGCATGCTCGCTGTTCATGTACGAGAGCAGAGCGGCTTCGAAATCACCAACTTTTTTCAGCTCAACGCCCTTCAGGTAACCTTTTTCAGCTGCGAAAATTGACACAGCTTGAGCGGCTACGCTCATAGGAGCATATTGTTTTTGCTTCATCAGTTCGGTAACACGCACACCATGCTCTAGTTGAGCACGAGTTGCATCGTCAAGATCAGATGCAAACTGTGAGAACGCAGCAAGTTCACGATACTGTGCAAGAGCGGTACGGATACCACCAGACAGTTTCTTGATGATCTTAGTCTGAGCCGCACCACCAACACGAGAAACAGAAATACCTGGGTTAACCGCTGGACGTAAGCCAGAGTTAAACAGATCGGTCTCAAGGAAGATCTGACCGTCAGTAATCGAAATTACGTTGGTCGGTACGAATGCAGATACGTCACCCGCCTGAGTTTCAATAATAGGCAGCGCGGTTAAAGAACCAGTTTTACCTGTTACTGCACCTTTAGTGAACTTTTCTACATACTCTTCGTTTACGCGTGAAGCACGCTCTAATAAACGAGAGTGTAGATAGAATACGTCACCAGGATAAGCTTCACGGCCTGGTGGACGCTTCAGCAGTAACGAGATCTGACGGTAAGCAACAGCTTGCTTAGACAGGTCATCGTATACGATCAGAGCATCTTCACCGCGGTCGCGGAAGTATTCACCCATAGCACAACCAGAGTACGGTGCTAAGTATTGCAGTGCTGCAGCTTCAGAAGCTGTTGCAACCACAACGATAGTGTTAGCTAATGCACCGTGTTCTTCTAGCTTACGTACTACGTTAGCAATAGTAGAAGCCTTTTGGCCTACCGCTACATACACGCACTTAATGCCAGAATCACGTTGGTTGATGATTGCATCGATCGCCATCGCTGTTTTACCAGTTTGACGGTCGCCAATGATCAATTCACGTTGGCCACGACCGATTGGGATCATAGCGTCAACGGCTTTATAACCAGTTTGAACTGGTTGATCTACTGACTTACGTTCGATAACACCTGGAGCAATCACTTCAACAGGAGAGAAACCATCGTTGTCGATCGCTCCTTTACCGTCGATAGGCTCACCCAGAGTGTTAACTACGCGGCCTAACAGGCCACGACCGACTGGAACTTCCAGAATACGGCCAGTAGTTTTAACTTTTACGCCCTCTGCTAAATCAGCATAAGGGCCCATTACTACGGCACCGACAGAATCACGTTCAAGGTTCAACGCGATTGCAAAACGGCTACCAGGCAGTTCGATCATTTCACCTTGCATCACATCGGCTAGGCCGTGGATGCGGATAATGCCGTCACTTACCGCAACGATAGTTCCTTCGTTACGAGATTCGCTAACGACTTCGAACTGCTCGATCCGCTGCTTAATCAGATCGCTGATTTCAGTGGAATTCAGTTGCATGCTCAAACTCCCAATTACGACTGCAGCTTTTCAGACAGACGCGATAATTTACCGCGGACAGAGCCATCAATGACTAAGTCTCCTGCCTTAATGATTACACCGGCGATGAGCGCGGCGTCAGTGCTGCAATTCAGCTTAACTTTGCGTGCGAGACGTTTCTCTAAAGAAATACTGATCTGCTGCTGTTGTTCAGAGCTGAGCTCAGCTGCAGAAACCACATCGGCTTCCACTTCTTTTGCCCACTCATTACGGTATTGAGCAAAAAGCTCAGATACAGCAGGTAGTACCTTTAAGCGACCGTTTTCAGCCATTACCTTTATCAAGTTCTGACCTTGCTCATTGATTTGCTCACCACATACACTAATAAAGAGTGCGGCAAGTTTAGTGCTGGCTAAAGAGCCAGTCAGCAGTGGCTTCATGGTTTCGTTTTCACTAACCAAAGCGGCAAACGTGAGCATTTCTGCCCAGTTATCCACTGCATTGTGTTCAACAGCAATGTCAAAAGCTGCCTTTGCGTAAGGGCGAGCGATGGTGGTTAATTCAGCCATAACTCAAACTCCCTTATCAAATTTCAGCGACAAGTTTATTAACTATGTCACTGTGGGCGGCTGGATCAATAGAACGCTCAAGGATCTTCTCAGCACCCATGATGGCAAGAGTAGCAACCTGCTTGCGCAGATCCTCTTTCACGCGATTACGTTCAGCTTCAATTTCTGCTTTACCCTGAGCGATGATTTTTGCACGCTCAGCGTCTGCTTCGGTTTTAGCTTCTTCCACTATTTGAGCTTTACGCTTGTTAGCTTGCTCAATAATTTCGTTAGCCGTCACCTTGGCTTCTTTTAGTTGGTCAGTCGCTTTCGCTTGAGCCAACTCTAGGTCTTTTACCGCACGATCAGCATCAGCTAGACCGTCAGCAATCCTTTTTTGGCGCGCTTCGATGGCATTCATCAAAGGGGGCCATACAAACTTCATGCAGAACCACACGAAGATGATAAAGGCGACCGTCTGACCGATTAGGGTAGCGTTGAAATTCACAACAGCCTCCTATTTAGAGTTAAGACAGAAGCGTTTTTTTACAGCATTGCACCCAGCGGGTTGGTGAACAGCATGAATAATGCGATACCAACACCGATCATAGTTACGGCGTCGAGTAGACCCGCTACGATGAACATTTTAACTTGCAGCATAGGAGCCATTTCTGGTTGACGCGCAGCGCCTTCCAGGAACTTGCCACCTAATAAGCCGAAACCGATTGCAGTACCAAGAGCACCCATACCAATCAGCAGAGCAACAGCGATAGCTGTCATGCCTAAAATCGTTTCCATCTGTATCTCCAGTATCTAAAATCTAAATCTAATTAGTTGATGATTTAGTTTAAAATTTCTTCAGCAATCCTTAATGATCTTCATGGGCCATGCTTAAATAAACAATGGTCAGCATCATGAAGATAAACGCCTGCAGCGTGATAACCAAAATGTGGAAAATTAACCAACCTAGTTGCAGAGTCACACCTAGGGAAGATAATAACAAGTTGGTTCCATACATCAGCGCAATAAGGATGAAGATCAACTCACCTGCGTACAAGTTACCAAATAGACGCAATGCCAATGAAATTGGCTTAGCGATTAAAGTAACAGTCTCTAATAGGAGGTTGACGGGTATCATTGCCTTATGGTTAAAGGGCTGTAGCGTCAGTTCTTTAACAAAACCAGACACGCCTTTGACCTTAATGCTGTAGTAAATAATCAGCACAAACACACCGATAGCTAAGCTGAAGGTGATGTTTACGTCAGTCGTCGGAACCACTTTTAAGTACGGAATTCCTGCTAAACTTGCTAACCAAGGTAGCCAGTCTACAGGGATCATATCCATGAAGTTCATCATGAATACCCACATAAAAATGGTCAGAGCTAAAGGCGCGATCAGGGCATTGCGGCCATGAAAACTTTCTTTCACGCTGTTATCAACGAACTCTACGATCATCTCGATAAAGCACTGAAGCTTACCGGGAACACCTGAAGTCGCTTTTTTACCAACACTACGGAAAATCCACAGGAACAGAACACCAAGACCAACCGAAAAGAACAACGAATCAATGTGCCATGTCCAGAAACCTTCACCAACGTGTAGGTTGGTAAGGTGATGCTGGATATAGCCCTGCGGTGTTAACGCTTCACCAGGTGCAGCCATGATTCATCCCACTTAACTTTGCTTGAAGTATAAAGGAGCTGTCCAATGCACGATTAACGTCAGCACGTAACAAACAAAAAGCGGCATAAATGCGACCTTAAGATTGATAAACACTAGCGAAAACATTGCTATGGTTAACAGCAACTTTACCGCTTCCCCCCAGTAAAAAGTTTTAATCACTTTTGCAGCTGAACTTGCTCCCGTATGGGAGAAAGCGAGGGTCGCGAATACAAAATTAGGGAGTACAGCAATTGAACCACCTGCTAACGCAGAATAGCCAAACTGAACTCCCCACACGACGAAAAAGAGAATTGAAGCACCCCCAGCCACCGCCGCCTGCATCATCACCAATTTATAGGCTGACCACCGGCCACGGCGCGCTAAAACCTTACTCAACTCATCTTCTCCGCATTTATACTTTTTGTTTCGATGACCGGATGACAAATATCCGTATTTATGTCCATGCACAAAAAGCTTGCGAAAGTATACCTTTTCACGCCTTCATTGCAACTTAGAGATAAGGAAAAACAGCACTTTTAACGTGATATAGCGCCAAAACAGTCAAAATCCAAAATTAACGAATGTCACAAACTTACATTAAAAACTGTTAATCTACAGACATTAACGAATTTTGCTAAGAATTCCGTCTAATTCAGCCAGATTCTGATAGTTAATTACAATTTTACCCTTACCCTTACTACTATGAGCTATCGAAACTTTGGCACCTAATCTTTCAATTAACTGCTGCTCTAAACGACAAACATCTTGATCTTTAGTCGTAGTTTCGACGGGTTTGGGCGGATTTAAGGTTTGATTAATTAATCGTTCAGTTTCACGAACGGTTAATTCCTTGGCAGCTACTAATCTCGCCAGATTTGTTTGTTCTTCACCCTCAATTGCGAGTAAAGCGCGCGCATGGCCCATATCAATATCGCCATACTCGAGTAGACGCTTAACCGGTTCATTTAAACCGTTTAAACGCAACAAGTTAGATACACTCGCCCGAGATTTTCCCACAACATCGGCAACCTGTTGGTGAGTCAGTTCAAATTCTTGCATTAAACGTTGTAATGCTATGGCTTCTTCCATCGCATTTAAGTCTTCACGTTGAATATTTTCGATCAACGCGATAGCAACAGCAGCTTCATCGGGAACAGGTTTTACAATACAGGGGATTTTATCCACACCAGCCAATTGAGAAGCACGCCAACGGCGTTCACCCGCGATGATCTCATATTGGGTCTCACTCACAGGGCGTACCACAATTGGTTGGATAATGCCTTGATTGCGAATCGAATGGGCTAATTCTTCCAAGGCTTCGGGGGACATGTCTTTACGTGGTTGATACTTACCTGGCTGTAAAAGGTCGAGATCCAAATGAATCAGCTCTTCTTTTTTCTCAACAACAGCCACTTCTTCCGTCTGTTTTTTATTGGCGGCGTGACTGTGACTCAGTAAAGCATCTAGCCCTTTACCTAACCCTCTTTTCTTTAACGTCATGGTTATCCTTTACGCTCGCTTAACCTGAATGTTCTGTTCGGAACGGCGGATCATCTCACCAGCCAATGCCAGATATGCTTTAGCGCCCGCGCTCGACTTGTCGTAATACATCGCTGGCGCACCAAAGCTCGGCGCTTCAGCCAAACGCACATTTCGAGGGATAACAGTACGGTAGACCTTATCACCAAAATGTTGTTTTAGCTGATCGGACACATCATTTGAGAGACGATTACGCGGATCATACATAGTCCGTAGAATCCCTTCGATACCCAGCCCAGGGTTAACTACGGCCGCCAACTTGGTAATGGTATCAATGAGCGCAGTTAAGCCTTCAAGCGCAAAATACTCACACTGCATAGGTACGAGCACAGAATCCGCTGCTGACATGGCATTAACCGTCAACATGTTGAGCGAAGGAGGGCAATCGATAAAGATATAATCGTATTGATCTTTTATTGGCGCCAGCGCATTACGCAGGCGAACTTCACGGGCGAAAAACTCCATCAGCTTGATTTCAGCAGCAGTGACATCACCATTACTGGCAATCAGATCGTATTTACCCGCGGTATCTTTCACCACTATGTCATCAAAGGGCTTTTCTTCTACCAATAATTCGTAAGCCGTATTTTCGACTTCATATTTATCGACGCCACTGCCCATGGTGGCATTACCCTGAGGATCGAGATCGATGAGCAGTACTTTGCGCTTAGTCGCCGCTAAAGAAGCCGCTAAGTTGACACACGTTGTTGTTTTCCCTACGCCACCTTTCTGGTTGGCCACGGCAATTACTTTACCCACAATGTCACCCTGTATGTAAATTCTGGTTTATTGCCTACTTAAAAATCCATGCAAATATGAGGAGCTTTAAGCCTGTTATTCTTTGATTATTTTGAGTAAATGTCTTTGCTCATCGAGTCTAGGAACCTTGAGTTCGATCGTTTCTGTTATCGCAAAGCCAGTAGGAATGTGTTGCATTTCGTCATCGCTCAATTGCCCCTTAAGCGCATAAAATTGCCCATGTTCAGCGGGTAAATGATGGCACCATGTCAACATATCATGGATTGACGCAAAGGCACGGCTCAGCACACCATCAAACTTTTGCTCTGGTTGATAGGCCTCAACTCGACTCTCTATTGAGCTAACATTATGAATACCTAATTCAAAGGCGACCTGCTTTTGAAAACGAATGCGTTTACCTAAGCTATCGAGTAGTACAAAGGTTTTATCTGGATTCATAATCGCCAGCGGAATACCTGGAAGCCCAGGTCCAGTGCCCACATCAATAAAGCGATCACCTTGCAGATGTTTCGAAACCACTAAGCTGTCCATAATATGACGGACAAGCATGATCTCAGGATCCCTTACAGACGTTAAGTTATAGGCTTTATTCCATTTGTTGAGCATGCCAACAAAATCAAGCAGTTGTTTTTTCTGCTCAGCGGTGGCGGGCAGATTAATTTCGGCTAAATAGGCCTCTAACTGGGCAGATAACACTGAACAACCTCAATACAGATGCGATGATAAACTCGTTGGCTATTATGAAGCCCTGAAACGTCGAAGGGAAGCCTGAATGCTTCCCTTCTGCGACCAAACTGGCGATTAAGCTCGCTTTTACGCGCTCTTGCGTAATAAACCGCGTTTTTTCAAATGTACAAGCAGAATTGAAATTGCTGCGGGAGTAATACCTGAAATACGAGATGCTTGGCCAATGGTTTCGGGCTTATGGCTATTTAACTTAGCGATAACCTCATTTGACAAACCTGGAACCTCTTTATAATCAAGGTTTAATGGCAGCCCCGTATTTTCGTTACGTACCGCTTTATTGATCTCTTCTTGCTGACGTTGGATATAACCCGAATACTTCACTTGGATTTGTACTTGCTCTGCGGCAAGAGGATCGGCAAGACCAGGGCCAAAACCTTCAATCTGCATCAGTTTGTTATAATCCATTTCAGGACGACGGAGTAATTCTTCAAAAGATGCTTCGCGAGAAATCGGCGTGTTCAAGTGTGGATTTAACACTGGCACCAATGGTGAATTAGGATGGATCCATTGGCTACGTAGACGCTGCAGCTCTAATTCGATCGATTCCATTTTTTCACTGAATGCAGCCCAACGAGCATCATCTACTAAACCGAGCTCACGCCCTTTGGCTGTTAAACGCAGATCGGCGTTATCTTCACGGAGCAATAAACGATATTCCGCACGGCTAGTGAACATGCGGTAGGGTTCTTTCGTACCTAAGGTTGATAAATCATCAACCAATACGCCAATGTAAGCTTCATCACGGCGAGGGCACCATGCTTCTTTACCTTGAACTTGCAATGATGCGTTCATCCCCGCAAGTAAACCTTGGGCACCCGCTTCTTCATAACCTGTAGTGCCGTTGATTTGGCCTGCGAAAAACAAACCATTGATGGTTTTGGTTTCTAATGAGTTTTTAAGATCTCTAGGATCAAAATAATCATACTCAATTGCATAACCAGGACGCACAATCTCAGCATTCTCCATGCCTTTGATCGAACGAACTAAATTTAACTGCACATCAAATGGGAGGCTAGTGGATATGCCGTTAGGGTAGATCTCGTTAGTGGTTAATCCTTCCGGCTCGATAAAGATCTGGTGCGATGATTTATCTGAAAAACGATGGATCTTATCTTCAATTGACGGACAGTAACGTGGGCCGATCCCCTCGATCACCCCCGAATACATTGGGCTTCTATCTAAGCCTCCACGAATAATATCGTGAGTTTTTTCATTGGTATGAGTGATCCAGCAAGAAATCTGTTTCGGATGATGGCTCACATCACCCATAAATGACATCACAGGTAGTGGCGTATCGCCTTTTTGCTCGGTCATTTGCGAAAAATCAATGGTATTGGCATCGATACGTGGTGGTGTACCGGTTTTTAAACGGCCAACACGGATAGGCAACTCGCGTAAGCGATGGGCAAGTGCGATAGATGGCGGATCGCCTGCACGACCGCCGCTGTAATTCTCTAAACCGATATGGATCTTACCACTGAGGAAAGTTCCAGCAGTTAACACTACTGCTGATGCTTCAAAGGCTAAACCCATTTGGGTAACTACACCCACAACGTGATCGTTTTCCACAACAATATCATCTACTGCTTGTTGGAAAATACGTAAATTAGCTTGGTTTTGCAGAATATTTTGGATCTTTTGACGATATAAAGCGCGATCTGCCTGAGCTCGAGTGGCTCTTACTGCTGGACCTTTACTCGAGTTTAATGTTCTAAATTGGATCCCTGCATAGTCGGTAGCGATCGCCATTGCACCGCCTAAGGCATCGATTTCTTTTACCAAATGACCTTTACCAATACCCCCGATCGCAGGGTTACATGACATTTGGCCTAAAGTATCAAGATTATGCGTTAGCAATAATGTCTTAGAGCCCATTCTTGCTGCTGCTAATGCGGCTTCAGTTCCGGCGTGACCACCACCAACAACAATAACATCAAACCGTTCATGAAAATGCATGACCTTACCTTTAATAACTTATGAGACCCAACAAGAGCCGATCATTTTAGCATTTGCTTTGAATCAGGTGAATGATCATTTTTCGAAAATAGATCCGGTGGATCGGG
>NC_004349.1 GCF_000146165.2 Shewanella oneidensis MR-1
CCAGAATCGCTACAGCCCAATGACACCAAGGGCTACAGCGGAGGACGGTGTATTCTAATTGGGTAAATGGTGTATTCTAATTGGGTAAACGGTGTATGCTAATTGGGTAAATGGTGTATTCTAATTGGGTAAGCGGTGTATGCTAATTGGGTAAATAGCTCCTTTTTTACACAGAGCAAAGCGACACGCCTAATTTGTTTAAAATCAATGCCTTACAATTATATCAAAAATAAAGCGTTTCACTGGCTATCCCGCAGTTACCCACAGCTCGATAAAACTGATCGTGATATTCTGATCTTTAGCCCTCTAACATAGCAAAGTGTATTCTAATTGGGTTTTGCATTTGGGGTTCGGTGTATGCCGAGTGGGTTCAAAAAATAACCAGCGGTGTATGCCGAGTGGGTAAAGTGAAACGCAAACCAAGCCATAAAGAGGGGTAATACCGCCCGATTCAACCGTCCTAAAAGCCGTGCGCTGTTGATAAAGAGCGAGCGCGATCTATTATTACAAAACTATTACGGATGATAGCGTGTAACATTCCAATTAGGTGTATTCTAAATGGGTTCCATGGTGTACTCTAATTGGGTTACAGGCATAAGTGGCGCACATGGACCGATCAGAAAACGCATTATTACCCATACCGGTTACCGAAAACCTCAACAGCGGTAAACTCCTAACGATTAGCAGCACAACCAGTGTGCAGCCTAATGTTCTCCTCAGGACAGGTGTATTTACGCCCGTAGGCCGCAGAACGAATGCCAATGATGTCAAAGCGCAAGATCTCAGTAATGATCTGGTTAACCTCGATGTTTGCCAAAAGGAAGGCTATGACCTCGTTACCGTCAGGGGCCAACGGCTGAATATCGAAACCGATTTTAAGGTGTGGTGCGGTATTGTACTGGTTTTTAGTAAGTACGGATATTCATCCAACACAGTAAAACTAACGTTTTCAGAGTTCGCGAAGTTTTGCAGTTATCCCAGCCGACGTTTTGATAAAAACCTGCGTAAACAGATCGGTGATTCACTCGGGCGCATCCAAAGCCAAAGTTTGTCATTCAGGCGCAAAAATTCCGAAAAGGCCGTGCATACGGGGATGCTGTTGCGGGCCATGTATGACGGTGAAGAAGATATTGTTGAGCTAATGGCCGATGAAACCCTGTGGGATCTGTATCGGTTAGACTATCAGGTGTTAGTTAGTCTGCGAGTATTGGAAAAATTGCCCCGTGCAGAGGTCGCACAGTGCCTGTATTTGTATTTCACCTCTTTACCCGAGAATCCTCACCCCGTTTCATTTGAGCGCCTTAGAGAGCGTTTGAGGCTTGAGACGTCCAAAAAAGAAGCAAATCGGAAGATTAAGACTGGTATTCAGAAGTTGGAATCGATTGGCTACCTGTCTGGCAGCTTCGCAGTTAAGAACGGTGAGCAATACTATTTGATTGATCAGCGTTATAAGAAACTGGAAGCCGCCATTACTGGCTCACTGTTTTGATAATGTAACATTATCAAGTTGACGTTGAATCAATTCTCTAGAAATTTGATTCATACCAAGTCAAAAAAACCGCCCTCAAATAGCTCAAAACTGGGTTCAAGGGCAGGTTTTTAGAGGTAGCGTGAATCAGTCATTCACTGTCTCCAATTCGTGAGTTTATGATCAAAATTTGTATGCTTAACGTAAAAAATCAATGGTCCGTTTTGACGCTGTCATTAGATTGGCTACTTATGCCATATAACAAATAATCCAGCTCAAAATTCCCTCAGCCCCTTGAAAAAAATTTTTAACGCCATATATACATGCATGCAACACTGCATAAACTTAAGAAGAGATTTTACCGATGAAAGATTTGGATTACGTGAATTTTAGCGAAGATCATGAAATGAATTATCATTTAGGGTTAGTTAGTAAATCGAAGTCTGAAGACAACAGAAAATACCTAAGAGATAACACTCAAACGACAGCAAAAAACAAGTTGGGAAAAAGCCCCATTACACACGCTGAATTTAAGCCCTTTGTTATAGCAGATAAGCCGTTTTTACAAAACCCAGCTTAACGCGGAAATGCAGATAAAACGCCTCCTATGAGGAGGCGTCCTTTGTTACGGCACCACAAGCGCTTGGTTTCTATTGGGCTACATCCTTCCATAAATACCACTCCGAGAAATGGAACAATAAATCTGGCCACTCACTTAGAGATGGTAAACACGTTTTGAGGCAAAAATTGGTTAGCCAGAAACTCATGAAATAATGATCGAGTTTAGTGCGTGAACCAGACTAGACAAGTCTTATTCACGCATTATAAAGTCACATCATTATTCGAATGGATCAATAGATCTTGTCGCGCATTCTAGTCAGGCTACGGAACCACTCAGTAGCAATGTATAACAGCGAGCAATATTATAATTTTACAAAATTTAGCACATCATTTTTAATTATTAAACATTTTCAATGTTGCCATAAAACCAATTCCTAAGAAATTTTGACTGTTCATTATGTTGTTCGCAGCCCTAAATCAACAAACAGACTCAAAACCCACTACCCACAGTACAGCATAACTTCAACCAGCATTAATTACCCTGGCACCATAATGCTACTTATAGTCTGTAGACTTAAAGTGTTCACATGTAATTATCTATATAATTTTTAAGAGGTAATTATGCGTAAACCTAGTAAAAAACTTCTAGATAACCTTGCTAATAATGTTAGAACATTTCGTCTCAAAAATGGAATTTCACAAGAACAGCTCGCTGAAATATGTGGGTTCCATCGAACATATATAGGTTCGATCGAACGCGGTGAAAGAAACACGACATTGAGCACTCTAGAGGTACTTGCTAAAACTCTTAACGTATCAATTGCCCAGCTACTTAACGATGATGAGTAATAGATGCAATGAATAGTTTAATGACGGGATTAATTAAGGTAGATAATATTACAAGATCAGGCTTAACAATTTACGATCGAATAAGGACTGGTGATCAACAATTTTGGCTTACAAGTGAAGAACTTTCCGCTGTTTTAAATCTAAGATTAAAAGGTACATCATTTTATGGATTAGCTATTAGAACACGCTCAAAAGTAGCAAAAGAGCTAGTTTGTAACGCACTTGGTTACAAAGTTCCATCTTCATTTGTAAAATGTCAACCACGATTTTCAGGTCAAATGTTTGACACGTATGTACAAAAATCAAACAACTTGCAAGTCTGGAATGAAGAATTAGATGTGGAAAGGCGATATGTAATAATTCGCACCGATGAAAACGATATTATCACACAAGTTAAGGTCATCGCTGGTAGTGATCTCGCTGTTTTAGATACCACAGGTACATTGACTCAAAAATTTCAAGCTCGATTAACTCTGTCAGATCAAAAGATGGAGTTAATTTCGCATTTTGATACTTTAAACATTCAAAAAATATTAGCACCCATATCATTAAATTTAGAAATAGACAGTCCAGTGTCTCAGCCACAGAATGGTAAATTACTACCAATTGGAGAATGCTTTAGAAGATTATCAAAAATTGTAGGGTGTTCTTTTACAGATGCCGGTCGTACCCAAGAAAGAAATAGGGGAGCTGCATTACACGCATTAGTTTGTAAAGCTTTAGGTTATACAGACTATCGTGATAACGGACAATTTCCTGATATTAAGCATCAACTTCTTGAGGTCAAATTGCAAACATCACCAACAATAGATTTAGGATTGGTATGCCCTAATAGTCAAGCAAATTTAGATATTGAACAATTGGGTTTGCAGCAAATTAGACATTGCGATGTCAGATATGCAATTTTTTATGGTTACATAGTTAATGGTTTAGTCCATATAACCAACTTATACCTCACAACAGGTGAAGATTTTTTTAATCGTTTTGAACAATTTGGGGGTAAGGTATTAAATAAAAAAATTCAAATACCATTACCCCGCGATTTTTTTAGTTGATTATTTAAAATATTGGACAAGGGAGGTCAAATGCCTCCCAAACCAGATCATCTAAAAGTTTTTCACTTTCATTCCTTTCTTGTTTATCTGTACAGTTATAAATAGATTTAGCTAACATGATCATTTTTACTGAGATTACAGATTTTGGATCTGGAAGCGGAAACTGCTCAACATATTGTGATATAAAACGTCTTTTATTAGAGTACAACTTATTATTGAACTTTATATCGTAAAAATATTCTATAAACTTTGAGTTTGCTACAGCCAAAACTAACCAAAGAAGATCTGTTTCTTCTTTTTTGTAGTCATTAACCATCCAATAACAATCTCCGTTAACGATAGATTGCTTGTTATCTAGCCAAAATGTTGGCTCTTCACAAATATCTCTGAATACAATTTTATTTTCTGCCCATAGTAAAGGACTTTGAGGAACCCATATTTCGAACCATTTACGATTAGCCTCAATTACATAATTACGTCCTTCAAGCTGTACTCTATGTTGCTCTAGGTACATTTTGCTGATTGGGTATTTATCAATATCGATAGCCTTCCTCTTACCATTCACCATCTCATGTGTATAAAGGATATATTTTGTTTCTGCATCTGATTGCTTAAACCTTTCAGCTACATGATGTGTAATCAACGGCCTAATAAGCTCTGGTACTAGCCCTGTTTCATCAATCCAAGAACTTTTGATAAAAACGTTATCAGCCGTAGTCTTTACGCCAACTCGAATTTTACCTACTTCACCAAAAGTTGCCCATGTTTTTCTATAAACATCATCCAACCACTTTTCAGAAGTAAGATCTTTCACCCTCCAAATATCTTTTGGTGATGAATCATAATCAAGAAGTCCTGCCTTTATAAGGTAATTCTTACCATTAGAACACCTTACAACACCATCCAATGAAATTGCATCAACTGGTGTTTCGGCAAAATCAACTTCATTTTCATTTGTTTCATAAATAGAGCGAAACTCTGTCGAAAAATCAGGTTTTTCAGCTTTCATTTTAAATAACAGAACTGCAGGCAAAACAGCAGCTTCAAACAACTTTGTGTCCCCAAAATCCCAAATATTATATATATCATATAAATCGTGTAGAGATTGCCTTAGTGCTCCGGTTCCTTTGGTTGTTAAAAATCTGTTTGAAACTATAACTCCCGCAACACCATCTTCCGACAAACACTTGCTCATACCAATAAGAAATGCTTGATATATATCAACTCTGCCTTTTAATCCAAAATTTTTAGATAAAAATTGAGATTGTTCAGCTCCCAACACTTGAGTTCTTACATATGGTGGGTTAGCAATAATTGCGTCAAATTTTGGTAATTTATACTCACACAAATCTGAATTACCATTAATGCAATAATCCAAATAATCACCGTGAATTAAATTTATCCTTACATTAGGGTAAAAGTTTAAAATTCTTTTTTTGCTTAGTTCAATTGATTCTAGATTAATATCGAAACCAATAACTTCAATATTATCAGTTGAATCTAGAGAGGATAAAAAACTGAGAATTAACTCACCATCACCGATAGCAGGATCTGCAATAACAATACTTTCTTTTTTCTTAAGTTTTTCTATTATCTTTTCGCTAACAAATTGACTAAGTCTTGTAGGTGTATAATGAGCGCCTTCACTTTTTCTACATCCCACGTGTTGGTATCTATCTACAGTTGAATCCAAAATACAATCTCTACT
This sequence comes from Shewanella oneidensis MR-1, assembly GCF_000146165.2. Lineage (NCBI taxonomy): Bacteria > Pseudomonadati > Pseudomonadota > Gammaproteobacteria > Alteromonadales > Shewanellaceae > Shewanella > Shewanella oneidensis. The sequence continues at coordinate 5,642 of NC_004349.1, forward strand.
CATAGTCATCACAACCCATAAATTTACCATAATATTTAAATTTGCGCATCTTTTTGTCTAATCAATACTGAATCAAGTCACATCATTAATGGCACGGATCAACGCCTTGGTATTGATCTTATCGCGCATGCTGATCAGGCCACGGAACAACTTGGCCGCAGTGATATTTTTACCCGATTCCGCCTCTAAGGCTTCGAGCCATAGGTTTAAATCGGCCCTATCGTTTTCCGTTAAGCGCAATGGCAGCGGTGAGGTGCCGGTGGTGATATTTCGGCGGGTGGAAACCGTGGTAATTTTCTCTTGTGGCTTTGGGCTTTCTTGGGATTCTTTTCCAGATTTACGTCTATTCAATCCAGTCACACCAGTTAATTTACTCATATTATGTATTACACTTGTTATACATTAAGACGTTGCATGACTTCTTTAGCCAAGCTCTTATAATCCGCTAACGTGAGGCTGCTAGGCTTGTAATTCAGCAAGGTTTGGCCGCTGACGCTGGCTTGGCCTACGTCCTCAGAACGGCGAATCGTCGTCGCTAATACTTTGCCTTCGAGTGAGGCTAATTGCTCATCGAGGAAGTTGTTAATCAGCTTATTAGCCTTGGCAAATTCGTTACGGAATACCGCGTAGTTTACGTGCTCGCTTTCTTTGACTTCTTCAAGTGCATCGAGCAAATCAGCTAAGCCGTTTAATGAAAATGAACCACCATCAACGGGGATCAGGAACATATCAGCGGCCATCATGGCGTTAACCGATGTCAGACTTAGGTTAGGCGGGCAATCTAAGATCACGATGTCAAAATCGCTGGCAATCGCTTCAAGCTGCTTTAACAAAATGCGTTCACGGTGAACTTTGGTAAGGCTCTGTTCAATCACTCGGCTTAGGCGAATATCCGTTGGGCAAATACACAGGTTGGGAATTGCTTCACCATTAGACTGCGCTGGCATAATGGCCTGTTGGATGGGGCACTTTTTCGAGGACTCGAATACATCGGTGATCGAGTGTTCAAATTCAAATTGACCGCCCGTTAATACCACGGATAGGTTAGCCTGGGGATCTAAATCAATCACCAGCACCCGTTTACCTTCATGCGCTAATTGTGCGGATAGGTTGATCACTGTGGTGGTCTTGCCGACGCCACCTTTCTGATTTATCACTGCTAACGTTTTCACAGCATACCCTCGACCTAAAATGTAGGACAAATGTAATACATTAAAATCCTTATGTATAGGCATGTTTTTTTAAAATGTGCTGTATAGCAAATGTAATACACCAGTCAATCTATAGCCCTTGAGATGCCTAGACGTCGTCATCTAACTGCCCGAGATTAACGAACGTTTTTTTAGCACAGTTTCCGATCCTGCTCTAACCTTATAGAAGGTGTTTTTTGTCCCCCCTTATGCTTCGCAAAAATTTATAATTTTTGTACGAAAATAAACACGGGACACCCGAACATGCAAGGATGCAGCCTATGCGCTTTCTTAAGCTAAAAAGCACAGCTCCACGCGCCAACGGTGCCGCTTATAAACATGCGCTTATCGTCGATGCGCCCCGCCGTTTCGCCCCTTCAAGCCAACGCACCGAAACCAGCCTGTCGCGGCAAAAAAATCACTTAATCGAGGGCGCTCACGATTCGGGCAAAACTCGCTGGCTAGTGCGACTTTATGAAAATTGGGCCGATATTTGGGGCGCAAAAATCCAGGAAGAACCGCTGTATTTGAGCGCCCTTGAACCGATCACCGATTGGATAGATGCCCCGCATGTGGAAGCCTGGTGGGCCGAAGTGGAATGTGAACGGGCATTAGCAGCCGATGAACCGCCGCGCAAATGGTACAAACTTAGCCAAAAACACAAGCTAGAAGCCCTGAGCAATTACCTCCATGCCACTAAAACGCTGCTGTTCCTCGATGACGCGCACCGGCTAACGGGCCGAAAATTACAGGTCGCCCGCCAATGCGTGCTTGGTTCTAAATACTGGATCATTAGCTGCAGCTCTGAAAACCGCTTACCGCCCACGTTACGCACGATTGTTGAACGTGGCGCACCACAGCGTACCCGCCTTGAAAGTGATGCCAGTTATGATTCTACTAAAGTGTTGATGTGGATGCTGATTGTTGGCTTTGCGGCTGCAGGCGTGTGGGAAGCGGCTATCGTCCTTGGTGGATTCCAAATGCTCGGCACAGGCAGGAGAGCCGCCCGTGCTGATTAAAAGATATGCACAGATTTTGTGGATAAGTGGCTTTTTATTAAGCAATACCGCGTGTGCACGTGATCCATGGAACGACAAGGAACAGAAGCCAGATATTAGACCGTTTGAAGTGCCACGGCTGCAGGGTGACACACAATATCAAGATCCCATACCTTCACTCTTACCCGCCCCCGAAATCGATCCCGACTCGATTTATACCGCAGCGTTAAATTGTTACCCCGAAGAATCTAAATTTAAGGTCGATGTGGATTTAGTCGCGGGCTATCGGCGCGTGAGTGATCAATATGACACCAGCGGCTGGCCAGCATTGAGCGAGCATTACATAGGCGTAGTAGGCAAAATTCCGCTGTTATCGGATAGCGAAGATAGCCGCGCCCGGGACCGCGAATATTTGCGCCGTACACGTACCGCAGAAGCCGTAGCCGGTTTTGCCCAGGCGCTCGCTAATCGCAATTTTGCTTACCGTGAAATAGGGCTTTATATGGCGCTTGAAGCGCGGGCGATTGTGCGTGTGGGTAAAGGGATAGCGCCAACCGAAGAGCAAATAACCATGATGGAAAAAGTCGCAGAAGCACAGCGCAATGTGACTAAGTACAGTGCCGAAGCGGTGCAATTTCGCCTTGCAATTATTGCCATGTGCGACGACCAAAAGGCACCCGTGCTCAATGATTATTTAAAGCAAATTGCCTTTTTACCTAAAGCTAAATAAGCGAGGGAACGCTATGAAAACCATGCGTTGGAAACAAGTCATTATTTATAGCTCAATCATGAGCGCAACTTTTTATATTGCCGCTTTTGCCTATTTTTGGTTGCAGCCAGTGCCTCCCATGCGTTGCATGAATGAATTGAGTGAATTGGCCGACATAGCGTTACAAGAATATAAAGCGGGCAGAACCAAGGCATTTACTCAAGATATGTACTTCAACGAAGAAACTAAGCAATGGTGCTATTTCGATGAAGTGGATTAACCATACGCTTATTGCTGGCAGCATTTGCGCGGTGATCTCACCGATCCATGTTGCGCCTGTCGTGATAGGTGCCACCGCGCCCGATTGGATGGAATGGGTAGTTAAACTCACAGGCCGCCATATTAAACATCGTGGCGTTACGCATATTTTGACGCATTGGCTTATTGCTGCACTCGCAACAACCTTTTTGTTTGATTATCAAGGCATGCTAACCGCATTCGCCTGGGGCGGGTTTTCGCATATTATCACCGATGCCATGACAGTCACTGGCGTCCCATTTTCGCCTTACAGCGACCGGCGTTTTCACTTATTCGGGGGTCGCTTTCGCACTGGTGATCCGGTGGAATATGCTATTAGTTTTGCCGTTGTTGTGCTGTGTATTCTGTTTATCAAGCTGCTCGGAGATAGCGGTTTTATCCCGTTTTTCTACGATTGGGCGGGTTTTTACGATAAAGGCATTATTGATGCTTATGAATGGAAACAAAACAGATTCAGAATCTTATAATCAAAATGTATTACATTTGAAATACATAATGCATTTACCACATGAATTAATTTGACTTTCATAAAAATTATATAAATAATCAAATTTAGCTAATTAATATAAATTAGCTAAATTTGATTATTTAAGAAGGGGATATGACTAATGAAACACTATCAAGAGATTTTTTCAAAAATCAAAGCAGCGATTGCCAATGCACCACGCAACCAAGCAACAGCAGAAATGCATTTACAGATGATAAAATACGCAGATCAGCTCGAGCACATTACCGCAAAAGAATTTTGTGAAGGAACAGACTTAAAAGCGAGTTTCGGTACCGAATTTAGTAAGATGCGAAACATATCGGCTCGACTCAAAGCTGCAGGCTTGGATGTAGCAAAAATTTAAAACTAATAAATGGCCATTAAAATAGGGATTTTTTATGTCCTGCAATCAGATTTGTGCCTTAGTCAATGGCTCTGTTTGTATGAATTTATGCGTTTTAGACCTTAATCCTCGGGGTTACTATCTTGTCGAGCATGGCCAAATTTGGCAATTATGCCACCAAGACTTAAGTAACCCCGTTGCAGAAATTGAGACAACAGATCACCACACGCTCGAGCGGCTATCACTATTGATCGCAAAGTAATTGAGCGCAAAGCAACTTGATAAAGTTACAAAATCGAGACTAAGCGTCACACAAGCCCGCTCGTTGTGTGACGCTCGGTACCGCGATGATAAGACACCATCCTCTTTTTGCATTCAAAAATATTGATAACTAACACTGCACTTTGGGCAAATTAAGCCACTTAGTAGTGTATTGCGGGGTTAATTTATCCCTGCGCATGGCCCATTTATGCTCAATACCTTGAGCCGCCATAAATATACAATCACTGCCATAGCGTTGATTTAACTTATCAAAAGTTTGCATCAATGCGGGGTTTTCGGTGGGGGCATGGAACAAATCATACTGAATATGCTTGGTAGGCATTAATTCAATTAACCCCACGCCAATTTTGTAATAACGCACACCAGAGCGGAAAACTTGTGGTAACACTCGTGATACTGCAGCCGTGATCTCGGCAGTGGATGAAGTAGGGCAAGGAAACTGCACCACAGCTTTATAACTCACAGGCCGCTCATCATGTGGCGAATTACTGGCAAATACCAACATGCTTTTACAGCTTGAGCCTTGTTGCCGAGCTTTTGCGGCAGCGATCCCAGCGTGCTTACACAGTGCTTGCTGCAGCGCATCAATATCGATAATTCGCTCGCCAACGCTACGGGTTGAAAATATTTGCTGTTTATCGGCCCGCGCTTCATCCCATTGTTTGCACACTTGGCCGTTTAACTCGCGCACAGTGCGCTCGATTTCAATACTAAATTGTTTACGTGCCAGCCCTGGCGGCATAGCCGCCAATTGCGCCGCCGTAGTAATGCCCATTAGGGTTAATTTGGCAGACAAGCGCCGCCCAATGCCCCACACTTCACCCACTGGCATTTGTTGCAATATCGCTAGGCGTTGCGGCTCTGACTCAATCACGCAAACACCGGCATAACCAGATATTTTTTTAGCGGCATGGTTAGCGATTTTGGCGAGCGTTAAGGTGCTCCCAATGCCAACACACACCGGTAAGCGAGCCTCTTTCCACACAGCACGGCGGATCGCCTGTGCCTGCGTTTTTAAACACGTGATAGCGGGATAGCAGCGGGTAAAAGAGAGAAAGGATTCGTCAATCGAATATACGTATTGTTCGGGCGCAAAGCGCCCGATGATTTGCATCATTTTGGCCGACAAATCCGCATACAATTCGTAATTGGACGATAGCGCAATCACGCCTTTTTTCTGGCAAAGATCGCGTATTTGAAAGTAGGGCACAAATTTAGGGATGCCCGCTTCTTTCGCTTGGCGATTGGCAGCGACGACCATTCCATCGTTATTACTGAGCACCACCACCGGTTTACCACGCCAATCGGGCCGAAACACCTGCTCGCAACTGCAGTAAAAACTATTGGCATCAACAAGGGCAAACATTTAAGCACACAGTAACGAACTAGGGCGGTGACAACGAATCGAGCGGATAACCACGCCTTCAATACTAAAATCATCGAATTCTTGTACTGTGACCGGCTGAAATTGTTCATTGCATGACAACAGCAAACGCCTTTGGGTGTCGATGATCTTACAGACAAACAGGCCGTTAAAATTAGCGACTATCACATCACCATTGCGGGCGGTCTCATGGCGGTCAACGATTAAGACATCACCATCATAAATCCCTACACCTTGCATCGAGTCTCCCTGCGCCACGCATAAAAAACTGGCACTAGGATGGATGATCAGCAATTCATCAAGGCTAAGCCCAAGCTGAGTATATTCAGCTGCGGGGCTTTCAAAGCCGGTAATACCCGCTTGAGCTGGGATAGGAATAACACGCATAACACACCAGTTAACTGTATAAATATACAGTTAATTTTAGCAAGTCACCTAGTTTACACAAGCCCTAAAAGTAATTTAGCTATTAAAAATAATATCCTTTAAAAACAGGTTTATAAAAAATAAATGTATTACATTTGATATACAAAATAAAATTACACACCGCGACACGCCCTGCTGCGCCCCCGCAAAAAAAGCTTTTAAAAGGGGGCGCAGCGTGGGAGGGCGGGGGATGCGGTGGCCGCTAGGCGAGCTTTATGCCAGCGGTGCTTTTGAGTAACAATTTTTGCTTTTGATTTTTTGGCAGTTGTGGGTGGGCGAATTAGCGCACCGACAGCACGAAAAGCGGTGATGTGGTCACGCGGGCGGGCAAAGGCTTAAGCCTTATAAGGCATTGGGCGTGGCAGACTGAGCCCGCATTGCTGCGGGCCGTACTGTCGCAATGACGAGCTCCCCCCAGCTTTTACCTCGGCATGCGACTGTATGAGCCAAGCAGCAATGAGCCCACAAACGCTGTGCCGCGCTGTTTGTCACAGCTATAAAGGCACAGGGTTGAGGGCGGAACAGGGCGAAGGAGGGAGCAAAAGCCAAGCCTTTGCCCGCCCGCGTGACCTGCTACGAGCTGCTTTTAGTGCTGGCGGTGCTACCTTACAACGGGTGGGAAGCTTTAAAGGCCCAGATCTTCCGCTAGTTTAAAACCGCAACAAATGAACGAAATAAACCACCGTATAACCCGAACAAAATAACTGATTTAAATTAGGTTTTTTCCGAACATATATAACCGAATCAAAGCAGATATAACCTTTTACCCGAACAAGGCCACCGATCCGAACAGATCGACACCGCCAGCCGCCGATTTACACTAACAACCTACGTTATAAATCTTGAAAAAGTTACAAAATCAAATATACAAACAGGGAAATACAGGGCTGAGGGTAGCCGCCCCACAGGCTTCGGGCGTGGCGTAGGACATCAGCCGCGGGGCAAGGGCGGGTTTATATGCCACTGGCGCCCGATAAACGGGCATTGGGCGTGGCAGACTGAGCCCGCATTGCTGCGGGCCGTACTGTCGCAATGACGAGCTCCCCCTTGCTTTTACCTCGGCATGCGACTGTATGAGCCAAGCAGCAATGAGCCCGCAAACGCTGTGCCGTGCTGTTTGTCTCAGCTATAAAGGGGTCGCCTCAGAAAACGGAAAAAATCGTACGCTAAGCCGGTGATAGAGGTCGTAGAGGCCTGAATTTACCTGAACCTATCTTGGCGCTGCTGCGCCACAGATAATCCCCTGTCAGGTTGATGTGCTCCCAGCCTAGCGGCGATAGGTACTGCAATAACTCTTCATCGACGGCATGTCCCTTGGCACGTAACCCATGTGCCACCCTTTCCAGATAGACGGTGTTCCATAGCACGATGGCGGCAGTCACCAAGTTAAGGCCACTTGCCCGGTAACGCTGTTGCTCAAAACTGCGGTCACGGATCTCCCCCAGTCGATTGAAAAACACGGCACGAGCCAAGGCGTTACGAGCCTCCCCCTTATTCAGTCCGGCATGTACCCGGCGGCGGAGCTCGACACTTTGCAGCCAATCCAGAATGAACAGCGTGCGCTCGATACGCCCCAATTCGCGCAAGGCGACCGCCAAGCCATTCTGACGTGGGTAGCTGCCAAGCTTCCTCAGCATGAGTGAGGCCGTCACCGTTCCCTGTTTTATCGAGGTAGCCAGCCGCAAGATCTCGTCCCAATGTGTACGGATTAGCTTGATGTTGAGCGTCCCGCCAATCATTGATTTCAATCCCTCGTAGGTGACATCGCGCTTTGGAATGTAGAGCTTGGTCTCACCCAAGTCGCGGATACGCGGTGCGAAGCGAAACCCCAACAGGTGCATCAACGCGAAAACGTGATCGGTGAAGCCAGCCGTGTCGGTGTAGTGCTCTTCGATCCGTAAGTCAGATTCATGGTAGAGCAGGCCGTCGAGCACGTAGGTTGAGTCGCGCACACCGACATTGACCACCTTAGTATGAAATGGTGCGTACTGGTCGGAAATATGCGTGTAAAAGGTCCGTCCTGGACTACTGCCATATTTCGGATTGATGTGCCCCGTACTCTCCGCCTTGTTGCCGGTGCGAAAATTCTGGCCGTCAGAGGAGGATGTAGAACCATCGCCCCAATGTTCGGCAAACGGATGCCGGTACTGCGCATTGACCAGCTCGGACAAGGCCGCGCCATAGGTTTCGTCACGGATATGCCAGGCTTGCAGCCAAGCGAGCTTGGCATAAGTCGTTCCTGGACACGATTCTGCCATCTTGGTCAGACCCAGATTGATCGCATCGGCAAGGATAGTCGTCAGTAGCAGGTTCTTGTCCTTGGCCAGAACACCAGATTTCAGGTGTGCGAAGTGCCTGGTAAAGCCCGTCCATTCGTCCACTTCAAGCAGTAACTCAGTGATCTTGACGTGCGGCAGGATCCTAGCAGCCTGATCGATAAGGCGCTGCGCGGTATCTGGTACTACTGCATCCAGCGGCGTTATCTTTAGGCCAGAGGCCGTGATGATGGCATCCGGTAATTCGTTAGCCTGCGCCATGCTGTTGACGGTGGCGAGCTGCGTTTCCAATTGCGTCAGCCGTTCATTCAGATACTGCTCACAGTCGGTGGCTACGGCCAGCGGCAATTGATTGGTCTGCTTGAGACTGACGAATTTCGCGGGTGGTACAAGGTAGTCCTCGAAGTCCTTGAACTGGCGCGATCCCTGTACCCAGATGTCACCGGAACGCAATGCGTTCCTCATCTCCGACAGCGCGCATAGCTCGTAGTAACGCCGGTCGATGCCGGTATCGGTTATCACCAGCTTCTGCCAACGCGGCTTGATGAAATCAATTGGCGCATCTGCAGGTACTTTTCGGGCGTTGTCGTTGTTCATGCTGCGCAGTACTTCGATGGCCTCCAATACACCTTTGGCAGCCGGTGCGGCCCGCAACTTTAGCGCGGTGAGGAAGGTCGGTGCGTAACGGCGTAGTGTGGCGTAGCTCTCACCGAGACGGTACAGGAAATCGAATTCCTCGGGCTGCGCGAGCGATTGTGCCTCTGTCACGCTCTTGGCAAAGGCCTCCCAGGATATGACGCCCTCGATAGCAGCAAACGGATCATCACCCGCTTGCTTAGCGTCGATCAACACTTGGCCGATACGGCCGAACAGGCGCACCTTGGCATTGATAGCCTTCCCCGATGCCTGAAACTGTTTCTGATGTCGCTTCTTGGCATCATTGAACAGCTTGCCCATGATGCGGTCATGCAGATCAATAATTTCATCTGTAACAGTGGCCATCCCCTCGATGGCTAGCGCAACCAAAGTCGCATAGCGGCGTTGTGGCTCGAACTTGGCCAAATCGGCGGGGGTCATCTGTCCGCCTTCTCGGGCGATCTTGAGCAATCGGTTTTGGTGGATCAGACGATCGACACCAATAGGAAGATCAAGCGCCTGCCATACCTTGAGTCGTTCGATGTGCTCAAGCATGTGCCGCGAATTGGGTTTGACCGGAGACAGGCGAAGCCAAGCCAGCGTAGTCGTTTTGTTGTTGTCCCGAAGCTTGAGCAGATCATCGAGCCGGTGGCGGTGCGAGCCTGATAGTGGTTCGGTCAAGGTGTCGTAGATACGCCGGTTTGCACGGGTTAGAGCCTCGGCACAGACGCGCTCGACAACATCTAACGTTGGCAAAATGATGTGTTTATGACGCAGCGTCTCGACTACGCTGTTGGCCAACACTATGCCCTTGTCAGTCTGCAAGGCCAGTTCGGTCGTGGTATGGACAGCCTGCCGATGGTGCACTTGACTAAATGGTTCCATGCCAAGATACACCCGCAGTTCGAGCAAGTGCTCGCGCCGTGTCTCCTCTCGCTCGGCATACTGCGGCCAACATACAGGATCGAGCTGTAACTGTTGTCCTATCCATTGCAGCAGAGGCATTGGCACCGTAGCGTCGGGCAACAAGCCCTGGCCTGGGAAGCGCAGCAAGCATAACTGTACCGCGATCCCCAAGCGGTTAGCATCACCGCGCCGCTGCCGTATCAGTGATAGATCGGGTTCGCTAAACGTATAGTGGCGGATCAGTTCGTCTTGGGTATCGGGTAACACCAGCAGGCTGTCTCGCTCTGCGGCGGATAGGATTGAGCGGCGAGGCATGCGGTTTCCTTCTTCTTGAAAACGTAGGTTTGTAAGAGCAACGACAAGAGCTCTCGGACACAACAGCAGATCAAGGGGTTATGATTCTCAAAAATCATTCTTGAAATATTATTCTCAGTTGCATATCATTTCAACGAGTTTTGATAATAAGGAAATAGCCATTATGAGACCATCCGCAGTGCTCGCTCTTAAGCGAAGCGTTATTCGTGAGACCGCGAGTCGTTTTCGCGTAACCAATCCACGTGTTTTTGGTTCAGTGCTCGATGGGACAGATCTCGATGGTAGTGATCTGGACTTATTAGTTGATGCCCTCCCTGGAGCGACACTTTTTGACTTGGGAGGTTTACAAGATGAACTTGAATCGCTGCTCGGCCTTCAAGTTGATCTACTGACCCCTGGCGATTTACCACCGAAATTTCGAGCCCAAGTACTCGCGGAGGCACGACCTGTATGAAGGTGAACCGTTTACCTGATTATCTTGACCACATGCACCAAGCCGCTTCCGATGCGTGTTATTTTGTTGAAGGGTTGGATAAAGATGAATTTTTAGTGGATAAACGTACCCAACAGGCTGTCATCATGAGTCTGATCGTAATTGGTGAAGCATCAACTAAGGTGATGGACGGTTATTCTGAGTTTGTCATTGCCCATTCAGACGTTCCATGGCGTAGTATGCGTGGAATGCGCAATCGCATTGCTCATGGTTATTTCGATATAAACCTTGATGTGGTTTGGGATACGGTACAAACGGCGCTGCCAACATTATTATCGCAGCTGGCAGCGGTTAGATATGATGTAGATAAAAATGAAGGTCATGATTTATGCTGATCGGTTATGCAAGAGTATCAACACAAGATCAGCACCTAGAACTTCAGCGAGAAGCCTTGCTTAAAGCGGGGTGCGAAAAAGTGTTTGAAGATACAATCAGTGGTACTCGGGCTGACAGGCTTGGTTTGAGCAAAGCCCTTGAAATACTGCGCGAAGGGGATACATTGGTTGTTTGGAAGCTGGATAGATTGGGCCGGTCAGTCAAACAACTGGTAGAGCTGGTCAGCGATCTGCACAAACAAAACGTCCAGTTTAAGAGTCTCACCGATTCTATCGATACCGGCACGCCATCGGGCCGATTCTTTTTTCATGTCATGGCAAGCCTCGCAGAGATGGAACGAGACTTGATCGTCGAAAGAACCCGTGCGGGGTTGGACGTTGCCAGACAACTCGGTCGTAAAGGCGGTCGCAAGCCGAAGATGACCGACAGCAAGATCGAATCAGCCAAAAAGCTATTAGCCAGTGGAGTCCCCCCCAAGGATGTGGCTAAGAATCTTGGCGTGTCGGTTCCTACGCTATACCGCTGGCTCCCTGCCTCTGCGCATGCTTAGCGTACGATTTTTTCCGTTTTCTGAGGCGACCCCAACCACATCCCAATTAATGGCTACCTGATTGGCACTAACGATTACGAAGCTCACCATGTCTTTGATATCTGGTACCGCAACACCTCAGCAGTGAAACCGACAGCCATCACCGGTGACATGCATAGTATCAATAAGGCCAACTTTGCGATCCTGCACTGGTTTGGTCTGCGCTTTGAACCTCATTTTACAGATCTGAATAAGCAACTGCAGGAGTTGTATTGCGCCAGAGACCCCTCTACATATAAAAAATGCTTGATCCAGCCCGCCGGACAGATTGACCTTGGCCTTATCTCCCGTGAAAAAAGCAATCTCGATCGCATTGTTGCCACGCTGGGGCTGAAAGAAATGACACAGGGAACGCTTGTCCGCAAACTGTGCACGTACACAACGACCAATCCGACAAGGCAGGCGCTATTCGAATATGACCGGCTGGTACGCAGCATATACACGTTGAAGTATCTCCGCGATCCGCAGCTGGAACGTAATATCCGGCGTTCCCAGAACCGGGTTGAGTCTTATCACCAGTTGCGTGCCGCAGTGGCCAAAGTCGGCGGTAAGAAAGAGTTAACCGGGAAAAATGACATTGAAACGGAGATCAGCAACCAGTGTGGACGGCTGATTTCCAACGCGATCGTTTATTACAACTCGGCGATCCTGTCGCGATTGCTGGAACGACTAGAAGCGGAAGGTAATGCCAAAGATATTGAGGCTCTGGCCCGGATATCACCGGTGGCTTGGCAGCACATTTTGCTGAACGGGCATTACACCTTTCAGAGCAGTAATGAGATTATTGATCTGGATGCGCTGGTTGCCGGGTTAAAATTGGGCTAACGGAAATTTCGGCGGTTCCGGCGTAGAACCCCAGTAAGCAATTCGGTAGGCTGCTATCGAGCTATGGTATCCGAGCCAGCATGGGTGATGTGGGTGCGTGTTGGGATAATGCCGTTGTTGAGCGATTCTTTGGCAGCTTAAAACACGATTGGATTTTTAAAGTTAATCAACCAACAAGGGAGTTTATGAGGCAAGATGTGACTGCTTACATGAAATATTACAACTTGGAACGGCTGCATTCTGCTAATGACGATCTGTCACCTGTAGAGTTTGAAAATTCTCAAGTAAAAGTGTCCAGTTTGGGTTGACCAGAACAATGTGCCCAGCAACAGGATGCTTTACATATCAGTACAGCCATTCTGATGTGCTGATTCTCCTATCTTCACATATTGTGTAAAAATCTACTTATCTAGTAATACATGGGTTGACACCTGCAACGTTACACGTTACGATTTGCTTGTTGCAGATTAACTACCTCCGACTATGTGAAATGCTTATTGAGCAATAAATTCAATGGTTCCGATTGGTATGGATATTTGGTAACTAAAATACTATGAAGGGATAATGTTATGAATTTATTTATAAAATCAATTAGCTATCAGATAGGGAGGATGCCACTTTGGCAATTAAAAGTTTTTCACATAAAAAGCTTAAACAATTCTATTTTAACGATGATGCGTCAGGGTTAAACCCTAATCATCTTAAAGCATTATCGTTTGCGTTGGACGCAATTGATTCGTCCCATCACCCTAAAGATTTGAAAGGAATTTATTCTCATAAATTTTCTGAAAAAAAAGGATCTGGTGAAGGGGTTTATAGTATTGAAATCAACGGAAATTGGCGATTGACGTTCCAGATAGATGATGATGGAGCAATATTGCTTGATTATGTTGATTATCATGGAAAGCAAATAAAGGCTAGATGAGCTTTAATTTGCCAAACATGCCACCATAAAAGTGGCATTTCCTCTTTTAAATAAGAGCGATATCTGGAGATAAAATGAGACAAATTAGAAAACCTTCGCATCCAGGTGAATTTTTCAAATTCACTGTTTTAGATGAAAGAGGGATATCTATAACGTCAGCAGCAGAGCATTTAGGCGTTACAAGAAAAGCCCTGAGTGAATTTGTAAATGGAAAGGCAAAATGTTCCCATGCCATGGCTCGTCGCCTTGCAGAAGCCACTGGTACTGGAGTTGCGATTTGGATCAATATGCAAGCTAAGCTAGATACTTGGGAGGCTGAAAACATGGATACACCATTGAATATAACGTCACTTCCTGAAGTTAATTACGGTTAGTTATACAGAAATTTAAAATGATAAAAAAAGAGCTATATAGCTCTTTTTTTATTTAAAGGATTGTACTGGTCAACCCAAACTGGACACTTTTACTTGAGAATTCTCAAACTCTACAGGTGACAGATCGTTATTAGCAGAATGAAGTCGCTCCAAGTTGTAATATTTGATGTAAGCCGTCACATCTTGCTTCATAAACTCCCTTGTTGGTTGAGCAACTTTAAAAATCCAATCGTGTTTCAAGCTACCAAAGAATCGCTCAACAACGGCATTATCCCAACACGCACCCACATCACCCATGCTGGCTCGGATACCATAGCTCGATAGCAGCCTACCGAATTGTTTACTGGTATATTGCGAGCCTCGGTCACTGTGAAATACCAGCCCTCGCGCTGGTTGTCGCAGGTTGTAGGCTTTTATTAATGCCTTGGATATCAAATCTGTGGTCATGCGTTTGTCTATGCGCCATCCCACAATCCGGCGTGAATATAAATCCATCACCACAGCTAAGTACATCCAGCCTTCACCCGTCTTTAAATAGGTCACGTCACCCGCCCAGACCTGATTAGCCGATACTGGATTAAAGTTCATGTTTAACAGGTTATCAGCCACTGCATCTGAGTGTTTTCGCTGTGTCGTCACCTTGTAAGCACATCGCTGGGTTGCTTTGAGTCGAAGGCGGTGCATAATTTTACGAACGAGATAGCGACCAACCTGGTAGCCTTCCTTGCGCAATTTCTTCACCATTTCACGATTCCCTAAGCTGCCTCGACTTTGCTTAAATAGCTGTCGAACAAGGCGATAAAGCTTCAGTGTTTCAACGCTTATCACGTTTGCAGGGCGTTTATGCCAATCGTAATAGCCTGACTTACTGACACTCATTACTCGACATAACAGTGTTATGGGAAACAGGTGAGATTGCAGTTTGATGAAACGAAATCTTACTTCATTTCTCTCGCAAAGAAGGCGCTTGCCTTTTTTAGAATTTCTTTTTCCATGCGTAATTCTTTGTTTTCTCTACGCAATCGCTTCAACTCATCACGCTCAGACTCTTCTAAGGTGATGCCTTGTTGCAGGGCTTCGTGTTTTTCCTTCCAGTTGTAAAGCAGGCTCGTGCTAACTCCAAGAGACTTTGCCGCATCGGCAACGCTATAACCTTGCTCCAGCACCATCAAGACGGCTTCATCTTTAAATGCCTGCGGATAACTCTTATGTGATTTTTTCAGACTCATATAGACCTCTTAATTTATTGACCATACTGTCTCAAAATTAAGTGTCCGATGGGATTAGACCAGAACAGGATTAAGCCTACCTGAGTTCGTTTAACTTGACTGCTTTAGCTATGGTAGAACGACTGCATTTAAGCAGACTCTGCACTTGTGACCAGCTTTTACCTTCATCAAGTAGTAACCGAATATTTTGCCTTAATCCATGGTCAGGCTGACGCCCAAGGTATTTGCCTAAGGTTTTGGCCTTTTCGATGCCTTGCGCTTGTCGCTTTCTTCTTGTCTCGTAATCATCTCTGGCCATTGCCGCGGCCAAATCAATCATGAACTCAGTCAGTACCTTTGCGATCATGGTATGTTCTTCTGTGCCACTTAAGATCCCATGTGTCATTGGTGTTCTGGTCTAATCCCATCGGACACTTAATTTTGAGACAGTATGGTCAATAAATTAAGAGGTCTATATGAGTCTGAAAAAATCACATAAGAGTTATCCGCAGGCATTTAAAGATGAAGCCGTCTTGATGGTGCTGGAGCAAGGTTATAGCGTTGCCGATGCGGCAAAGTCTCTTGGAGTTAGCACGAGCCTGCTTTACAACTGGAAGGAAAAACACGAAGCCCTGCAACAAGGCATCACCTTAGAAGAGTCTGAGCGTGATGAGTTGAAGCGATTGCGTAGAGAAAACAAAGAATTACGCATGGAGAAAGAAATTCTAAAAAAGGCAAGCGCCTTCTTTGCGAGAGAAATGAAGTAAGATTTCGTTTCATCAAACTGCAATCTCACCTGTTTCCCATAACACTGTTATGTCGAGTAATGAGTGTCAGTAAGTCAGGCTATTACGATTGGCATAAACGCCCTGCAAACGTGATAAGCGTTGAAACACTGAAGCTTTATCGCCTTGTTCGACAGCTATTTAAGCAAAGTCGAGGCAGCTTAGGGAATCGTGAAATGGTGAAGAAATTGCGCAAGGAAGGCTACCAGGTTGGTCGCTATCTCGTTCGTAAAATTATGCACCGCCTTCGACTCAAAGCAACCCAGCGATGTGCTTACAAGGTGACGACACAGCGAAAACACTCAGATGCAGTGGCTGATAACCTGTTAAACATGAACTTTAATCCAGTATCGGCTAATCAGGTCTGGGCGGGTGACGTGACCTATTTAAAGACGGGTGAAGGCTGGATGTACTTAGCTGTGGTGATGGATTTATATTCACGCCGGATTGTGGGATGGCGCATAGACAAACGCATGACCACAGATTTGATATCCAAGGCATTAATAAAAGCCTACAACCTGCGACAACCAGCGCGAGGGCTGGTATTTCACAGTGACCGAGGCTCGCAATATACCAGTAAACAATTCGGTAGGCTGCTATCGAGCTATGGTATCCGAGCCAGCATGGGTGATGTGGGTGCGTGTTGGGATAATGCCGTTGTTGAGCGATTCTTTGGTAGCTTGAAACACGATTGGATTTTTAAAGTTGCTCAACCAACAAGGGAGTTTATGAAGCAAGATGTGACGGCTTACATCAAATATTACAACTTGGAGCGACTTCATTCTGCTAATAACGATCTGTCACCTGTAGAGTTTGAGAATTCTCAAGTAAAAGTGTCCAGTTTGGGTTGACCAGTACAGTTTGATAATCTAACGTCGATTAATACGGCGTTTTGTCTTCGCGAAACCGAAGTAAAACAGCTCACAGGAGATTGGTCTTAAACTGGGCGTTCCCTTCGGTCGGGCTTTTCGCTTCGCTCCCCGCGATAACGTGATCCACTAATGGCAAGCAAGCTTGCCGTGGCTCTACGTTCCTGCTTGCCAATCCCTAACGCAACCACCAAGTCCCAAACCAAAGCAAATATCAAAGTCACAAGCACTGTCCGGTTCATTGCCGGCTAAAGTGTGAGTAAGCGTGCGCTTCTCTATCGCTTGTCATCGTTTCCCTGTCAATACCGTTCACGTCTGCGCTGTCACTTCTTATCTGTCTCATTTCACAACCTGCCCGCCAAGGGAGGCTTCGCCGCTGCGCGCCCTTGTCTGTCAGAACGTGAAATGAGTCAGGAAGTTAGGCGAAGACGAGAACGATATTTAAACGACAGGAAAACAAGCAATGACAAACTCAATTCAAGCGCAAGCAACTCACACTAAAGCCACCACTTTACCTGCCAGCCCAAAGACTCAAGCAGGCTCTCACAAGCCCGATATTGCTCAAAAATCGGCAACAGCGGCTAACGCTGTGGTGGCATTGGCTTCAACAGCAAAGCCAGTGTTACTGCAATTGCAGATTAACCAGTTGGTGTTGTCTGAGAAGAACGTGCGTAAAGAAAATGCGTCCAAGGCTGACGATGAACAGTTGTATGCCTCCATTTTGGCGCATGACATTTTACAAAATCTGATCGTCGAGCCCATGAACGCGCAAGGCTTATACCCTGTGTTGGGCGGTGGCCGTAGACTGAGACAGCTCATTAAAGCCGTCAAAAATAATAAGCTGAAACCGAAAACGCTTGTGCCTGTTAAGTTGCTGACAGCCGAAGATGTGGCCAACTATGCCACCGAGCTATCTATGACTGAAAACTTCACGCGCGCCAAGATGCACCCAGTCGATGAATTTCACGCTTTTGCTGACATGGTGAATAAGGGCGCTAGCATTGCTGATGTTGCGGCGCGGTTTGGCGTGACTGCGAAATTCGTGCAGCAGCGCATGAAATTAAGCATGGTCGCCCCTGTTGTGCTCGATGCGTACAAAGCGGGGAACGTGTCGCTTGATGTCGTGATGATATTCACGATTGCCAGTGTCGAAAAACAAGTCGAAGTGTGGGAGCTGGCAGGCGATAGACGTTACAACGAAAACCAGTTCCGCAATATGCTTAAAGACGCCGCTGTGAATGCTGATCACTATTTGGCTCAGTTTGTTGGCCAAGAAGAATACGAAAAAGCGGGCGGGGTTGTGACCTCAGACTTGTTCAGTGATGAAGTCTATCTTGATGATAAAGCGTTACTCGAATCATTAGCGATTGCAAAATTGGAGTTAGAAGGGGCAAAACTGGTTATGCAAGGCTGGAAATGGGCAGATTATAAGCTCGTATCTGAATACGATGAACTTGCAGGGTTTGGACGTCTTACCTTAAAAGAAGGGGAGTATGATCCCGCTGAAATGGCGCTAGCGGGGTGTTTGCTCGTGTTAAAAAGTTATGGTGAGCCTGTCAGTATCTATATGGGCTTGGTGCATAAGGACGATAAAAAGGCACTGGCACAATTACAAGCCAGCGTGCAATCAGACCCACTCAACGTGGGTGACGTGAAAAAAATTGAAGAAAAGGATACTAGCGGTTATTCCGCTGCGCTCAATGACGATTTACGGGCGCAGCGCCTGATTATCGCTAAACATGCGTTAATGAGTGCGCCAAGCGTTGCGCTTGATACGCTGCATTTCTCTGTCTGTGTAAGCGCGTTCACTGACTCACGTTATGGCAGCCGTCCACTGCATATCAGCGTTAACGACACCACTTGTCATCCTAAAACGGGATCGCTCACGGATAACAAAGCGGTGCAGTTAATCGAGGGTGTAAAAGCCAGCCTAAATTTAGCGTGGGTTGGTCTGCCAACGGTCGCTGAACGCTTTAACGCTTTTTGCGCCCTCGATGTAAAAGAGAAAGAAAAGCAGGTGGCTTACGCCACGGCTTCCATGTTCGAGGCGTCAATTGATAATAGTCATCAAGCGGTTGAGGCCGTGATATCTACGCTCGATGTGAAATGGTCTAACTACTGGCGACCGACTGCGGAAACCTTCTTTAAGCGCGTGAGCTTGTCTTGTCTAATTGATATGGCTCAGCCTGTCATGGGTGAGCAGTGGGCATTACAAGCCGCCGCACTCAAGAAAAAGGACTTAGCAAATCAGGTTGATAGCTTAGTGAACGGGGAGCGAAAAGGGCTAGATGATGCACAAAAAGCCTACTTTGATGCCTTGATGCCCGCTGGATTTTAAACCGCATACTGATGCAGATTTACCCTGTTAATTCAGGGTAAATCTGAGCAAAAATTAACTAAATAAATTGAGTTGTGTGTATGCGTGTGTATAATGATTCATCGGTTAACGCAGAGGTTTTACAATGCTATTTATGGTCGGGATCGAAAGCCCTGCTGATGAAATGCAGGCGTTTGGTATCGTTATCCCTGTATTTGAAAAATTAGGCTATGGCTGTTTTTCGGCGGCGGATAGCCAAGAAGAAATCTTGTTTAAGGCTAAAGAAGCCATTTTATTAACGGCTGAGGAAGTGATCAACGATGGTCATTTAGTCGATAGCTTGAATGAAGGTTATCGCGACTATCAGACATTGCATCCCAAGTTCGACCAATGGCTGGCCTTAGAGGTGCCACTAGAGGCGCTTAAAGCCAAACAGAAACGCCTCAATATCACATTGTCTGAATCGCAGATTGTACGTATCGATAGCTTTGTGGCGTTTCATCGCGAGTTCAAAGACCGTTCGGACTTCTTGGCCAAGGCGGCCGATAAGTTAATGAATAGCGCAGAGTCAGTAAGATCGTGTTCAAAAGTGGGAGATTGATATGGGCAAAGTAACCGGTATTCCATTTTCAGAGGTGAAAGCGCAGCTTATGGATAATCCCGAGGTTGTCGCGGCCTATGAGCAAGCCGTACAAGCCGATGAACCGATCCACATTATTCCAGTGCAACACAGTGAGGGCGTTATCATGCCAATCAACAATATCGTGAGTTGTACGCGCCAACCCAATCGGGCCAGTTTTTCCTTTGTGAATCTGTTTGGTGGCCATCACTATCCAGTGACGATGATTTTTATGCCCTCTGGCGCGGTGAATGTCGTTGTCGCGGGTGCGCGGTATCGATGCCAAGCAAACCAAGTGCAGCGCGTGATTGATGAGTCAGGGCTTGAGCATGAGGGCTTAGCGTGTTTGAAATATTCGATTGAAGCGGGGGAGTTGAATTTTCATATTCCCGCTGATGTTCACGAGCAGCTTAAAGAGCATCCAGAGTTTCAAAAATGCCGCCTCATCGAATGGGAAGATGAAGAAATGTGAGTGTTGCGATAACGACAAGGAGGATTAGGCATGTCTCAACGTGCGATAGAGATTGTGAAGATAAGTGATCTTAAGTCCGTCAAACAGGGCGAAGTGTTTGAGTGGTGTATTGATTACGAAGAGTTTCAATGGCGCAAGGGAGATAGCATTCTCAGAAGTCGCACGGGCGTCGATTCTCCTTGGGAAATTTGGCCGTTGACTGATAACACCAAAACCGCTGTTAATCGCAAAGTATTTACGCTGATAAAATGAAAGGACAAAGTGATGATGGCATTCTTGAATAATTTACTTGTACTAGCTCAGACTTGATCTGACAGTTACCAGTTTTATGCTGGTGTCTGTCAGATTAGATTCGAGTCAGATTCTTTTCGAGGGCGTTCAAAATTCTGTGTCAGGCTAATTTTTAAATTTCTAGCACGCTATCTAAACGTCCTTCAAAATAAATCGCTAACTGAGATAAACAAAGGCTCCAATTGTGGATTGGCATAGTCCATTTATCTGAGGCGTTTAATATGCCTGCGTAAAGTAGCTTCAACAAGCTATTTTCATTAGGAAATGCACCTTTGGTTTTGGTGAGCTTTCTAAATTGGCGATGTACAGCCTCAACCGCATTGGTCGTGTAAATCACTTTCCTGATATGTTCTGGGTACTTAAAATAATGGGACAAATTATGCCATTTGCGACGCCAAGAGTTGATTACCAACGGATAAGCATCACCCCATTTGGCCTCCAGTTCGTCCAATGCCATCTCTGCGGCTTCTTTACTCACGGCTCGATACACAGGCTTTAAATCAGCCATAAACGCTTTCTGATTTTTTGAGGCGACATACTTCATTGAGTTACGGATCTGGTGGATAACGCATAGCTGTGTTTCCGTATGAGGAAAGATACTGGCTATGGCCTCAGGGAAACCGGTCAAGCCGTCAACACAGGCGATAAGAATATCTTTTACACCACGATTATTAAGATCGGTCAGTACGGATAGCCAGTAATTAGCGCCTTCATTTTCGGATAAGTGAAGCCCTAAAATTTCCTTTTTTCCTTTCATATTAAGCGCTAACAATGTGTAAACGGCTTTACTGACGTAACGCCCATCCTCTTTGACTTTATAATGTATCGCATCAAGCCAAACGATAGGATAATGGCTATCTAATGGGCGCTGCTGCCACGCTTTAAGTTCGGGGATGAGTTTGTCAGTGATAGCACTGACTGTTGCGTTAGACACATTGAGCCCATACATATCTTCAACATGTTGATTAATATCGCGATAGCTCATACCTATACTGAACATCGATAACACTTTACGTTCGATTTCATCGGTTAGTGTAGTTTGATTTTTCTTAATCAACTGAGGCTCAAAGGTGCCATTGCGGTCTCTAGGCGCGTCTAACTCAAAGTTACCGGACGGATGCTTAATGGTCTTAGGGGTTTTGCCATTTTTACGATTAGGCTGAGGATCATGCGCTAAATGCTGCTCAAGCTCAGCCTGGAGAGCCGCTTCAGTGAGTTGCTTGATCAGTGGGCCAAGAATGCTGTCTTTACCTGTGAGGCTTTTACCTGATTGCAGATCTTTAAGGGCTTGTTCGAAGTTAAAAGGTTGGGTCATGTGTCATTCCTGTTTTTGAATATTTTACTGAAATGACACAGAATTATGAACACTACCGAAATAACGTGTAGCTTGATAGGTCGAATGGCTGTTAACCATACCTGTCAAAGACAAGGGCTTGGCTCAATATTGCTTATAGACGCAATCAAACGAATTATCCAAGCTTCCAGTGCTATCCCCATCCCTATGATTATTGTTCAAGCAAAGAACGAAGATGCTAGACGTTTTTATAGTGAGTTTGGTTTTGTATCCTTTCCTGATAATTATTTGAAACTCATGATGACACTGGCCCATGCTAAAGCAATGTTGAAAGAAGCTGAACATTAAAAAATAAGTAAAATAATTTAAATTTAGTGATGATGAAACCGCTTTAAATGAGCGGTTCATTGTTGATAATGTCTTGCCAATTGTCTGATAAATAATGGGGAAGGGGGGAACGATGATGCAAAATGCAATGACATTTAAGGGTTATCACGGCTCTGTAGAAATCAGCCCAGAGGATAATATTCTGTTTGGGCAGGTGTTATTCATTTCACCGTTGATCAACTATGAGGCCGAAACCGCCAAAGAGTTAGAGCAAGCATTTCAAGAGGCGATTAACGCTTATCTTGCTGATTGTGTTCAACAGGACATTCCGCCAGAGAAAGCCTTGGAAGGGATCGCGTAATATCAGCCTGAGCCATGTGATTTAAGCTCAGGCTGCCCCCTGTTAGTTCCCCGCAAAACGCGAAACAAGCGGCGGCTTCGCCGCCCTTTTCCGTTTATCTGACAATACCCCTTGGTGTGCTTTGAAACGTGTCTCGGCGGTCAATCTATTTACTCTGAGTGTCTATTGGCTGCTGTCGCGCTATGTCATCTAAAAACCACTGATGAACTTGGGCGTTCCCTTCGGTCGGGCTTTTCGCTTCGCTCCCCGCGATAACGTGATCCACTGATGGCAAGCAAGCTTGCCGTGGCTCTACGTTCCTGCTTGCCAATCCCTAACGCAACCGCCAAACCGCCAAGCACTGTACTGGTCAACCCAAACTGGACACTTTTACTTGAGAATTCTCAAACTCTACAGGTGACAGATCGTTATTAGCAGAATGAAGTCGCTCCAAGTTGTAATATTTGATGTAAGCCGTCACATCTTGCTTCATAAACTCCCTTGTTGGTTGAGCAACTTTAAAAATCCAATCGTGTTTCAAGCTACCAAAGAATCGCTCAACAACGGCATTATCCCAACACGCACCCACATCACCCATGCTGGCTCGGATACCATAGCTCGATAGCAGCCTACCGAATTGTTTACTGGTATATTGCGAGCCTCGGTCACTGTGAAATACCAGCCCTCGCGCTGGTTGTCGCAGGTTGTAGGCTTTTATTAATGCCTTGGATATCAAATCTGTGGTCATGCGTTTGTCTATGCGCCATCCCACAATCCGGCGTGAATATAAATCCATCACCACAGCTAAGTACATCCAGCCTTCACCCGTCTTTAAATAGGTCACGTCACCCGCCCAGACCTGATTAGCCGATACTGGATTAAAGTTCATGTTTAACAGGTTATCAGCCACTGCATCTGAGTGTTTTCGCTGTGTCGTCACCTTGTAAGCACATCGCTGGGTTGCTTTGAGTCGAAGGCGGTGCATAATTTTACGAACGAGATAGCGACCAACCTGGTAGCCTTCCTTGCGCAATTTCTTCACCATTTCACGATTCCCTAAGCTGCCTCGACTTTGCTTAAATAGCTGTCGAACAAGGCGATAAAGCTTCAGTGTTTCAACGCTTATCACGTTTGCAGGGCGTTTATGCCAATCGTAATAGCCTGACTTACTGACACTCATTACTCGACATAACAGTGTTATGGGAAACAGGTGAGATTGCAGTTTGATGAAACGAAATCTTACTTCATTTCTCTCGCAAAGAAGGCGCTTGCCTTTTTTAGAATTTCTTTCTCCATGCGTAATTCTTTGTTTTCTCTACGCAATCGCTTCAACTCATCACGCTCAGACTCTTCTAAGGTGATGCCTTGTTGCAGGGCTTCGTGTTTTTCCTTCCAGTTGTAAAGCAGGCTCGTGCTAACTCCAAGAGACTTTGCCGCATCGGCAACGCTATAACCTTGCTCCAGCACCATCAAGACGGCTTCATCTTTAAATGCCTGCGGATAACTCTTATGTGATTTTTTCAGACTCATATAGACCTCTTAATTTATTGACCATACTGTCTCAAAATTAAGTGTCCGATGGGATTAGACCAGAACAGATCGTTGATATAAATTTCTTTTGGAGCTGGTACGAGAAGGAATACTCAGAGCTAGAAATTTATGTAACCGTGATTGATGGTGTATTAACTAAAGTGCGTTTTTCTGATTGTCCCTATCATTTTTCTGACGATATCGTTTTGACCTTTGAAGAAGTCAAAGCGAAAAAGCCGCATTTTACCTATGCACAAGTTAAACAGGCATTGTTAGACGGCTATTTATGCCCGTTGTCGAACGATTCAAAAGCGCCAGAGCCAACACCACCAAACGATGACAACACCCGCAAAGTGGTTAGTTTTGGCGATTTCCAAGATCGCCTAGAAAGCAAGCGCGACCGCTTAGAGAACGCCTCAAGCAAAGCGGCGGCAGAATCAAACAAATTTTATGAGTCGTCTAGAAGCCTTGCTTCTTGTATTCCGTTCGGCCAGCCGATTTTAGTGGGGCACCATAGCGAGGGACGCGCTAGACGCCACGCAGACAAGATTTTTAATGATATGGGTAAATCTGTTGCGGCAAGCAAAAAAGCGGGTTATTACGCTGACAGAGCGGCCAGCGTTGGCACTAATGGCATTGCATCGGATGATCCCGAAGCTATCGCCAAACTAAAAGAAAAACTCGCAGGCTTGGAGCGTTCACAAGAAACGATGAAAGCGATCAATAAAGTTATCCGCTCTAAGCATATGACGGACGCCGACAAAATCGAGTACATGACGCAAACGCATAAGCTAACCGAAAAAGAAGCGGAAGAATTACTAAAGGGGGATTTTTGCGGTCGGGTAGGGTTTGCTAGTTACTCAATCGCAAATAACAGCGCGACTATTCGCACCGTAAGGGATCGAATTGAAGATTTGGAAAAGTTACACAATCAAGAGGCACTGAGTGCAAGCGGCAAAATTGAGGGGCTTTCTTGGGCGTTATATGAGGAAGATGGACGCATTAAAATCACTTTTGATGATATACCTAGCGAGGCGCTACGGTTAACAATAAAAAACTATGCTTTTAAATGGTCGCGATATTCTAAAGCTTGGGTTCGTAAAATAACACCTAATGCCATTTATAGCGCAAAACAGTTAATCGGTAAGCTTACCGAAAATTAGCAATAGAAAAGGGGGGAAGGTCTTGCCCCCTTTTTTAAATGTATTTTTTCTTACTCATTCTTCGCAAGAAAAAATTTTGTCGTGTATGCCTGCTAGCCATTGCGGATTTACTCATTAAGTATTACAATGTAATACTTAATGGCGAGTGAATAGGAGGCTTTAAATGCAACGCATCTATGAGTTAAAAAAATCGGGTAATTCAACAGTGATTAGGATCCCTTACGATGAACTTAAAGCGAATGATTGCGCTGCTGGGGATAAAGTCATTATGAGTTTTCACAAGGTTAAAACACCTAGAGAGAATTGGTTTAATAAAGTATCAGCGGCTCAGGCGCAAGAAGAAGTCGAGTTAATGAATAAAGATTTTTCAAATGTGGATTTAGAATTGACGGACGAGTGGGGCACTGAATGGTAAATCAATTTGATGTAGTGTTGATTGATCTTAACCCTACCGTTGGAGCCGAAATTAATAAAACTAGGCCCTGTGTGGTTATTTCACCTGATGATATAAACCAGCATCTTAGAACCGTTATTATTGCGCCTTTAACGTCAACCCCTAGAGGTTGGCCATTTAGACCCGTAGTCCAAGGCAGTAAAGTTAAAAGTGAGGTTGCAATAGACCAGATGCGAGCAGTCGATAAAAATAGGATTATAAAAAAACTTGGACAGCTAACCGCTATAGAATCAAATTTAGTTGCGTCAGTTGTTAAAGAGTTTTTCGAATAAGTTACAAAATCAAGTGTTATCACTGATATCAAAAAAGTGGTGAATTACTTTAGTTTAATAGACTTCGCTTCCCCCTAACCTTATGTAAGGAGTTTTTTCATCCTTGCGTAAGCCTTAGAACTTAACTATTAAGAGGCTTAACTTGTGAGTAAATTTTTATTTATAACGTTGCTAGCAGTAATTAGTGCAAGTTTTACTACACATGCAAATGACTATTTCGTTTCGATTAATGTATTAGACAGCCAAAAACAAAGCCTATCCATTCCTTTGACATTGATAGCATCAGAGCCGGCAGGTTATAAGTCTGATTTAGAAAAAATACCGTATCCTGTCAAAGAGTGTTCATCGAGTAATGGTAAAATAACAGAACGTTTTTACGGCAAAGAGTTTAAACGTGGTTATGCAATCAATTTTTCTTCTGGTCTTCCAGATAAAGAATTTAAGGTAACGGAGTATTTAATAGATGATAAGGAATATCCATTATATGATTTTAAAAAAGATTGTTTTGCTAATCAGGTGGTACAGATAGTGAATGAATATTCTTTTACTTTGAACGTGCTACAAGCCACATCAAAAATCGTTGAGCTACAAAGTGGTGGGGAAGTAAGCATAATGGTTCATGCTTCTAAATAGTCGTTAGCTCCTTTCACTCATTGCCTGCTTGCAGGTGTTGAATTTGTGGAACTGGACTAAGGCCGACAGAACACCAACCACCGCATTATTGGCAAGCGAATATTAAGCCGCCACGCTTGCAGAAAACGCACTCATTGAGTGCGTTTTTTTTGGCCTGAAAATCCCCCGATACCTTTGCCGCTTCATACGGCAGCCGCCTAGCAAAAATCGAAAATCCCCAAAAAATCCCCAAAAAATGAAAAGTGCAAAATCCTGGCGAAATAGTGAAGTTGGAACCTTGAGAATAAGATCAGACCAGACCACACCCCACGCCCCAAGGGAATGGTTGTTTGTTGAGTTTAGTGCATTGATTTTAATGTGTTTTATTGTTTTTTCTCAGTGAAATTTAATGCGTTTTTTACGTGTTTTTAGCCCGAAAATGGTTCGAAAACACCTCATGAATGCCACCTTACTGAACGAGGAAAACCTATGCCGAGTATTAAACTACAACAGTCAATGATAGATAATTTACCCACACCACAGAAAATAACGGTGTTTTACGATAAATATTTTCCCGCTTTTTTTATGCGAGCCTATCCCTCTGGTATTCGGTGTTATTACGTTCGTTTCCAGTATCAAGGCTTGCGACAACTTCATGTTATCGGCAATGCAAATGATATCACGCTTGATGATGCGCGACTTGAGGCAAGAAAGCACATAGATGCGTTACGTTATGGGGTGGTGAGTGAACCTGTACCCTCCCTTACGCTCTGTGCGTTCGCTGAAGAGTTTTTTCCAAGATATGCCCGTCATTGGAAGCCCTCGACATTACTCAATAGCCAGCGTGGTTTTACGCGGCATATCGCCCCTGTGTTGGGTGATGTTCCGCTTGCAGCGTTGACACGACAACACATAGAGCAGTGGTTTGATGGTATGCATGCCTCGAAAGGCATGGCTAATCGCTTGTTGCCGTTGTTGTCGGTAATGATGCAGCAAGCTGAAGTGTATGAGTATCGTCCAGCGCAAAGTAACCCTTGCAAAGGCTTTAAGCGGTATAAATCTACGCACAGTGAGCGTTATTTATCTGAGGAAGAACTCAAGCGGCTATGGTTGGCTTTAGATAGCCACGAAAAAGCGTCACCCGTTGCGGTGATGGTCTTACGGTTACTCATCCTGACGGGTTGTCGCTGTAACGAAGTGTGCTCCGTCAAATGGGCTGATTATCGGCAAGGGCATTGGTATTTGCCCGACAGTAAAACAGGCGCGAAAACGGTGTTTCTGTCTTCCTTTGCGCGGGAGTTGCTGAGTGATTGGCCGCAAGTCAGCGAGCATCTTTTTTGGCATCAATCACCTTCACAGCCGTTTACTCCTGCTTGTTTAGACCGATTTTGGCGGCCATTTCGCGAGACAATTCATCTAAATGATGTTCGCATCCATGACTTACGCCACACCTACGCCAGTATTGCAGTAAAGCACAATATCAACATCCTCACGATTGGCCGCTTATTAGGGCATGCCTTGCCTGAAACAACCTTAAAGTACACACACCTTGCTAAACGTGATGTTCAACAGGCGGCAAATGTCGTTTCTCAACTCATTGCAGGGGAGATGCAACGATGAAAATAGTGAAATTAACACAAGTGTTTATTCGGTCATTAGCTCGTCAAACACGCGCCTACACCATTCAAGACAGTCTCTGTCATGGCCTTGGCGTTAAAGTGATGCCCGATAAACCGATGCAGTACGTTATTAGCCGCCTTATTGATAATCGGACACGCACACGCATTCTTGCGCCTGTTAGTGCGCTAACGGTTAAAGCGGCACGGGAGAAAGCAACAGGGCAGCTTCAAGCATGGCGAGAGGAACACACTCAACCGAGCATGAGTGCTTCCCCCCGTTTTGATGTGTTTGTTGAACAAACATGGAAGCCGATGATTTTTGAACACTGGAAACCCAGTACAAAACGGTCAGTCTTGCCCGCGCTGAATAGACGCTTGTTAGCACATTTTGGCCGTTACCCGTTGCACATGATTAACCATAAGATGGTGCAAGCATGGTTTGATGAGATTAGTAAAACGCGCAAAGGTGCCGCTAACCGTAACCTTGATACATTGCAATCCGTTTTCAAGTTAGCATTGAGGCAGGGGCATTGCCTGACGAATCCCTGTATTGGTATTCGGCAAAACAAAAGGCGGGTATTAAATCGCTTTTTGAGTGTTGCTGAAATGCAGCGTTTATCTGTGGCGCTTGATGAATGTGAAGCGGTCGGCGGCAGTATTGCTCAATGTGCTGATGTTTTGCGGCTTTTACTGCTAACAGGCTGCCGATTATCGGAAATCACTTTTTTAAAAGGGGAGTACGTGCGCGGCAATGAATTGCATTTACCTGACAGTAAAACGGGGGCAAAAGTGCTTTATATTGGTCAAGCCGCAGTTGACATATTAAGTCGCTATCACTGTAAGGCCAATACAGAACTTTTTCCGATGAAACAGGGCGCTTCCACCTCATTGGTACAGTCGCTATGGCTAAGGTTGCGAAAACAGATAGGGGTTGAAGATGTGAGATTGCATGATTTACGGCATACCTTTGCAAGTTATGCCGTCATGGACGGATGCAGTATTCCGATGGTGGCCTCTTTACTGGGGCATAAAAAAGTCACAATGACATTACGATATACCCATGTAGGGGATGATAGCGTAGAGCAAGCCTCTGAGGTTATTGGGGCTGTCTTCAAAGGCATTTTTACTCAGCCTGAGCCCCCTAAGCCCTTAATCCCCCGAACTAATGAGACTCCCATGCCAGCCGTAAAAGTAAAGCAAAAGCGTCTGCCAGAAAGAAAACCAACAGCGAAGCCAAAGCCTAAAGCGGTGAAGAAAGTGAAGCAAGTTAAACCATTACAGAAACTGCCCACTTTAACTAAAGAGGAACTTCGTGCGATACAACGGTTTAGGGATAGTGAGCTTTTTGATAGAGTGAAAATTGGCTAATTGTAATGTTATTGTTCTATCGCCTGTTACGGCAAGGGATCAATAGTCGTCGCTAGCCAACTGCCAGTGGGCAAAACTGAGACAGGCGGGTTCACCGCGCGGTGAAAGTGATGGTAACGGGTGAATCTGCGAAAACAAGGATCAAAGTTGATTTATGCCGATAAAGCTGAGGAAAACTGATAGGTTGATAGCGGGAAGAAAAATCGTGATTGGCATGATGTTATTAGCCAATATTTCAGCCATAAAATTGGTTTGACTGAAGTTGGTCTGATTATAGCTTGCAAATATTTAGGTTGAAAAACGTTTACGCAATCGCCCTTATGATTTTGGATGCTGGAAGTGAAATATTTACAGACTTTACGGGGGTTGTTAAATTATGGTTTGATATAATTTGGTCAAACACTCTTTTTGTTGGTATATTTGAATTTTTGTATTGCTATGTGAATATTAATGCAATCACAATTGCTATTTTCTTTATTGTACTCAAGGTGAATGATATTAATGTATATCGTTTTAGTCTTGGGAATAAATCTCGGCAAATTGGTACTTTGCCATAGTATAATGAACATTTGTTTATTGGGAGTAAAATAGTTTTTAATTTATAGTCTTTTTCATTGATTTTGATGTTGAAGGTTTTGTATGGTAACCAAAGAAATTGGTGGAATATTAGTATGTCGTCTTTTTTGCACGAAAGCTCGCCAGTAACTATTTTGTACTTAAAGCTAAAGGTTTCATCGTTAATTTTTACATCTTTCTCATAAGAGAGCATTTTACGAAAATCCCTATTAGGAAACAAAGCCGTCTCACGTTAATCGGTGGTGAAACATTTTGGCTGAAAATAATTTAGCTCAAATCTAATCTTACGGAGGCACCAGAGAAATATGCGACTGTCAGATCAGATCTGAGTAAATACACATAAAAGTTACTTAAATCCAATTTTCCGATTTAAAAAATCAACTATTTTCTTATTGGCCTCACCTATATTTTCTTGCTTATAAAATCCGTGACCTTCTTTGTCTTTTATAAGTTTCTCATAAGGGATATTTGCTTTATCTAATGCCTTCATTAAAGCGTTAGCGTGCTCAATAGACGCTCTTTTATCTTCTTCGCCATGGATAATGAGTACTGAGGCCTTAAGCATATCGACAAAATGCACAGGGGATTGAGATTTTAATGCCGCTTTATCTGTACCGAGAGTTTTATCTAAATAAGCATCACCCCAACTGGTATCTTTCACATCGCCTTCGTTATATAACATTTCTAAATCGTAAACCCCAGCATAACCAATTGCACATTTAAAGGTATCAGGGTAGCGAGTCGCACTCTGCAAAGCACTATATCCACCAAAACTAATACCTAAAATACACATCCGATTTTCATCTGCAATACCTTGTTGTATGGCATATTGTGTTGCCAGCATTATATCGTCTTGAATTTTAGTGCCCCATTTTCCATAACCCGCTTCTTCAAAGTTTTTACCATAACCGGTTGAGCCCCTAAAGTTCACTTGCACCACAGCAAAACCTTGATTAGCCAGCATTTGCACTAATGGGTCGAATCCCCAATAATCACGAGCGTGTGGGCCACCATGGGGCAAGATAACTGTAGGTAAATTTGTTTTTTTATCTTTAGGCAAAGTCATCAATCCATTTAAGGTAAAACCATCCTTTGTTTTGATTCTAAAAGGTTCTGTTTCTGCCATTTCCTTGGCATTTATCCAGCCTCTACTGCTCATTAAAAAGCGCGCTTTCATTTGAGTGGTATCAAAAAGATAAAAATCACCTGGATTGCGATCACTACTCACATGCACAATAGCCTGTTTACCATCCTCAGTGATACTGCTAACCAGTACGCTATCACCATTAAAAGCATCGACTAAGGACTTGTGTAGCTTAGCGTCGACTGAGTCAGGTTTGAGATAAAGGTAATTAGGATAATCTTCATCTATCCGTAATCCATATACCTCATTCAATTGACTACCGATAGCATAAGTTGGATCAACCATCTCACTTTGATATAACTTAGTTTCTTTTTTAGTCGATAAATCATAGTGATATAAGCCTTTTGGTCCATCATCTGTGCTCTTTAAGGCATAAATACTTTGATTATCCGCAGCAAAAGCGATTGGCTCAAATGCCCCTGCAAATTTATCACCAAAGAGTTGCCAATCATCGCCTTGCCCTTTGCTATAGTAAAGTTGCGTAGTAAATTTATCATCAGTCCCTGCAACAAAACGCGGGACTCCAGCATGATCGATTAAAAACTGACTATAAGCTAAAGGCGCACGCTTGATTCGACGGGTTTTTCCTGAATATATATTGAGCTTTACAATTTCTGGAATCACATCCGTACGTCGACTTAAAGCTTGAGAGCGGATTAACACATGTTGATCATCCCCTTTCAGGTTATCAACTAAAAAACCGCCATTGCTTGTCGGTGTTTTGGCTCGGTAACCATAGATCATTGCTCCTTTCTTACCATCAAAATTGACAGCATAGATTTCACCATAATTTAATGGTTTTTCTAATGAGCCTCTAACCTGTTCAACCTGCACAATCACTCGTTCATTGTTGACCCAGTAGTAATCTGCAACTTGATCGCGCTTGTCTCCACCCAGCGCAAAAATGACCTTAAAAGTGTCACTATCTAAAAATGCTAAAGTTTTACGGCCTTCAGTATTAACTAATGTGGCAAGGTATTTCCCATCCGGTGATATTTTTACATCATAAAACTCAGGATGACGGGAAAAATCATTAATAGTCACCGCTTGGATGGAAAAACTGAAAAATATAGAAATCAATAATACTTTTAATATCACAATAACTTCTTTATAAAATAAATGAATTTTCATAAAACTCTCATTTAAACTATTAAACACAAAGGTAATAATGCTTATAGTGTAACCCCTTATCATCTTTACTAATGGAATGATCATCTTATTAATTAGTTAGATTTGCCTAATAAATCTACTGAATACTAATCAGTAGGTGATTTATGAAATCCAGTTTAAAATAAGTTTGATTACATTTCAAATGCATGCTTAATAAGTTACTACAAAAATTATTGCTAAATTATTTTTTTATGTTGTTATTATCAATTTCATGAAATCTATGCAACGCTCTATATTTTATTATCAACTTATGATAAAGGCAGCCGATAAAAAATGAAAGGAACAATAAAAACAAGCAAATCAGTTTTATTGCTACAGAGCAGTCAAATAAGAAATAATATAGTACAGAACTAATGAGTAAATAGAATGCACTATAATTGTAATCTAATTTATCCATAAATACCTCAAAAAAAGGCCTATATAACGTATAGGCCTTGTAATTATTATTTATAACAAACGGCAGCTGCTAGAAATCCCCCCAAAAAAGCACCAGCACTAGCACCTGCCGAAAAACCGCCTCCAAAACTAAGATATCCAGCTCCCAGTCCTCCAGCTAAAGATGCTCCGCCAACAACTAATGCCGTGCAAAGCCCTGAATCAATTCCACCTTGAACTTGTTCAAGATCGATTGCTTTTAAATCTTCCATTTATCTACCTCTTATCTTAATTGTGAACAAAGTGCTAAGCCTATTGATTGACCAAATTGGGCTCCCCAGAAACCGCCTGTAGCCATACCTCCAGGTCCAACTATACCTCCGGCGATCACACCAATAGCTCCTCCCATGATAGTAGTGCTACCCGTAAGTGCTACACATGCGGCTGAACTTCCATTAACCTGCTCAATTTCATTCATTGTTAATTCTTGCATAATGATTTCCTTCCATTACAATTTCACAGTTTTGATTGCTAAGTCGGTTTATCCATCTTAGCGGCTTTCCAAAGGCTCGGTTTCCGGCTAAAGTCACCGAGCCTTTGTTTTAACCTGTTAAATCACGATGTCAATGTCATCTAACAGTCTAAAATCTTGACCTTTTCAATCCTAAACCCTACTCTTATGACGCGGACTGGGCTTGCTGTAATTCTTCAGCAGTCATTATTTTCCCTTGATGCATCACAACCACTCTATCTGCCTGCTTAATGGTTTCTGGTCTATGGGCAATGATAATGCGGGTCATATTTAGGTTTTTTATCTGCTCACTGATTTTAGCCTCATTCATAATGTCGAGATGACTTGTAGCTTCATCCATAAACAAAATCGAGGGTGACTGATATAAGGCTCGTGCTAGCAATAAACGCTGTACTTGCCCACCCGAAAACTGATTCCCCATATCGCCCACTAAACTGTTATACCCCATGGGCATATGTGCGATATCCATATCAATCACCGCCAATTGTGCACATTGTTGCATTTTTACGTAATTAGGCTCAGGGTCGAAAAACGTAATATTGTCAGCAATCGAGCCTGAAAGCAGAGTATCGTCCTGCATAACGGCTGCGATTTGCTGCCGATATTGTGTTAATCCAATCTGTTGTATCGCTTGGCCATCGAGCAAAATACGTCCACTCGAGGGGACTAATAGCCCTAGCATCAGTTTCACTAAGGTGGTCTTGCCACAACCAGAAGCCCCCACTATAGCGACAGATTCTCCCGCCTGAATATCGAGGCTCAGGTTGCTAACCACCTCGGGCTCATTTTCACCATAACGAAAGCTTACGTTCTCTAAACTTAAGCGCCCTTTGACAACATTGAGCGGTGTAAAGCCTTCTTGATGAGCCTCTTGCTCGTGGAGAGCAATGTCAGAGATACGGTCAAGGTGTAATCGCAACATACGAAACATAATTAACTGTTCAATTAAGCTTGCCACTCGCTCAGTCATTTGATTTTTGTAAGCAATAAAGGCTAATACCATGCCGATGGTGAGGCCACCACTCATGACAATCATTGCCGCCATGTAAATCACAATGATATTTTCAACTCCAAACAACAGTTTGTTCATTGCATCGAAGCTGATTTTTAGCCTACCTAAACGAATGTCAGCATTGATGACTTCACTGTAGCGATTTTGCCAAATACCTTGCCTAGCGCTTTCACAGGTAAATAACTTGATGGTTTGAATACCTCGGATATTTTCCAAAAAGTTACTTTGCTCTTTTGCTTTTGCTTGAATCGACTCTTCTGTGGCTCGATGAAGTGGCCTGTATAATGCGAAACGCATCAAGGTATACAATGCCACAGCAGCCATGACGACAAGCGTGAGTTTTACACTGTAAATCAGCATCATCACTAAAACCGCAATGGACATGACTCCATCAACAACCGTTTCAACTAGGCCTGTCGTTAGCCGCTCACGTACTTGTGCCAAAGAGCCAAAACGCGACACTAAATCACCAATATGCCGCTTTTCAAAATAGTTCATGGGTAAGCGCAATAGATGGCGCAGTAAATTAACCCCCATTTGCATATTCAATAGGCTAGAAACCCTTAACACTAGCCAGCTGCGCACACCGGTGGTAAACACGTTTATCACCACCAACAGCCCGAAGCCAATGGCTAGCACAATCAGCAAAGGCTGGTCCTGACTCACCAATACCTCATCAACCACCCATTGCATGTAATAAGGCGTGACTAACGCAAATACCTGTAATAATACGGATAAGAGCAGCAATGTTATCAACGCTGCGTTAACGCCACTGATTTTGGTCCACAGTTGGCTTAATCGCATTTGCTGGCGTTCATCTTGTTTTACAAACGCCTTCGTCGGTGTCAACTCAAGTGCAATTCCTGTAAAATGTTTAGCAAATTCCTGCAGCGATAAGGTGCGTTTACCAGCAGCAGGGTCATTTATGCTGATGCTTTTTTTAGTGACACCAGTGAGTACAACAAAGTGATTCATATCCCAATGGAGAATACAAGGTAGTGCTAACTTACCTACCTCTTCCAACGGGCACTTGAGCGCTCGACTGGAGAGTCCAATAGAATCACCTAATGAAATTAACTGCTGTAAATTCATCCCTTTTAAATTAGCGGTGAAGCGCTTGCGTAACGCCGCCATGTCTAACTTGTGACCGTTGAAGCTTGCTATCATCGCCATACAGGCAAGACCGCATTCCGCCATTTCAGCTTGTAAAATAAGTGGCACACGCTTATTGCCAGAGAACTCAAGTAAGTCAACGGGACTATTGCTCTCGCTTGCCATCAAGGCGGCATGTTTGTCAGTTGCAATTGTCATTAACTCACCCTTCCGCGCAGGCTGTAAATTGGGTCAAGCAACCAATCGAGCAGCGTGCGCCTGTCCAGAACTATATCTGCCTCTAAGAGCATGCCGCTTTTAAGGGGGAATGCTTCACCATAGGCCTGCATGTCTTGCGCGGATAAGGTTGTCTTTATACGGTAAACAGGCTCTGATAACTTAACGGGTAAATCGGCTTCACCATCGAGTAGTAATGCTTTATCTACACGCAATACCTCACTGTGCAGAAAACCAAACCGTTGATAAGGAAATGCATCAAAGCGTAATCTAGCCTCATCACCCTGTTTAACAAACCCCGCACTTCTTGTTGGTAGTAATAACTCTGCTACCAATGAAGAGCCCTTTGGGATAATGCTCATTAATGGGCGATTGCTGGCAATAAACTCGCCCTCAACAACACTTACTGCCGCCACAGTACCTGATTCTTGAGCGCGTATAACAAATGTGTAACTATTCTCCGCTTCATTTAATTGTCTTTGAATATCAGATTGGCGCTTATGAACATCTGACTGTTTTAAATTAAATTGGAACGGTAAGCTCACTAATTCAGCGTGAGTTTGATTTAACTCGCGGTCAATCGATATTTTGTTCGACTCTAAGTTTTCCACTTCTTGCTTTACTTCAATTAATTTTGATAATTGAAGCTGATAATCAAGCTCTGATAAATAACCATCTTTGTAGAGCTTGTCGTGTTGTTTTTTCTGTGCAACTTGTATGTTTAATTTATCTGCTAACAACTGTTTTTGTCTAGATAATACCTTCATCGATTCTGATAAGTCAGACAACCTTTTTTTGAGCCTAAGAGTCTCGGCTGCATTCAGCTCTATGTTGTTATCTAATTCTTGATTTAAAATACTTTGCTGTTGTTTTAACTCACTTATCAGTGTTTCGCTTAACTCAAAACCAGATGCCATGCTGCTTCTTATTATGACTGTTACTAATGGGTCGCCTGCATTGACATCACTACCTTCCTTTACGTGCAAGATATCCACATTTCCAATGCGATTAGCATAGGTTTTTATCACACCTTTATCGGGGACAAGATATCCGCGAACCGTTTCTTTGCGAGCGTAATGTGAAAAATATAAAAATAAAATAATCGCAGTAACGATTAATAATATGGCTATGGAAATAGTGTATATAGATAATGGTTGAGCTAACGATATATCGCCATATAGCCGCTGCTTTTGTTCGTTAACTACTTGTTGGCGAAATAAGTCAGACATGGCATGGGTCCTGTTAATGGGTTTTGGGTATAATGCTGTGCTAAGTCAATCCCTGTAGAATCCGTGTTAGTTTCAGGTTAATGATGTGAGTCATTCAGGTATATACTACTTTAGTATGGTTATTTGGCGTGAGTAAAATGTGGATTGTTAGATGGCGCATGGTTGAATTGCTGGTGTATTAAATTCATTGGCAATAAATTATCAAGGATTACAAATTATTAACAATCTTACCGAATGGCGTATTTGTGGTAGTGATATTTCAATGCTTTGTATAGCTAATAGGCATTATTTGTTAGAACTAAACGAGTGTTTTAAATATATTTTTAGGGGATACGCTAAAAAGATACAAGAATGATATTATGGGAGGTTGTTAGTCTGTAATTTTTGGTCGCGGGAAACTACTTCTTCTTACATATATAACTTTTATTATTTATGCATGTTCTATGTGATTGATGTGGTTAATTTAGTTTAAATATTAATCGGTAAAACATTAACGCAAAATGCCACCTTAGCTCGTTTTGCGTTGTCCACACTTCACGCCGCTAAAAAATCCAGTATTTTTTGGGGGAAAATTGTCACTTTAAGAGAATTTTTGCCTGTAAATTTGATTGCGGGAAACTACTTTTTTGCACAGCTTTTATTATTTATGCATGTTATATGTGTCTGATGTAATTAGTTTAGTTTCAAATATACATCTGTAAAAAATTAACGCAAAAATGCCATCTTAGCTCGTTTTGCATTGTCCGCACTTCACGCCACTAAAATAAGCCACGTTTTTTGCCGAAAATGACACAAAAATGCCACCTTAAAGAGGTTTTTTGCCCGAAAATTGGTTGCGTGGGACTACTTTTTTACACAACCCCAGCCCCTTCAAAGGGTTCTAAGTTGCTGATATACTTAACCTGAGCGGAAATAATCGAACACGTAAAATTAATGCAAATATGCCACCTTGGCACGTCCCATATTCTCCACACCCCACGCAAGAATTGATAAATCAATTCTCATGGTTGTTTGTGTTTTAAGTTATTGAAAATAAATACTTTGTAATCTGTAGCCAATTTAGAATAAATTTTTAAAAATTCATTTTAAATTTGTTGGAAAGTGTATTTCTCGCGAACTGCCCGTCAGGTCCATGTGTATTAGATCCTTATTCCTGTTGGGCTACAGAGGAGTGTATTTCACTTGTATTGCAAATTATCGAATTTTATAAGTCACTGTTTTAAAATTAATTATTGTTTTGGTGTATTACTCGTGAAATACTTGGAAATCGAGCGCAATACATGTGAGCTACACTCTTTCTTATGAAAAATCATTGTGTATTGCAGGTGTATCGTAGTTTTTTTCCTGTTGAGGTATGAATAATGGCTAGAAATAAAGTGATCCAAGTAGCGTGTCCTCCGGATCTGTATTCAAAAATTAAAGATTACAAAGGGGCTAAAAATCTGGCGAGTGATGCTGATGCAATGAGGGAGTTAACCTTATTTGCTCTGCGGATCATTGAGCATTCAAATGACAAAGATGAGGGGATTTCAACAAGGGAATTACTCGAAGTCCTTCTTGATAATGTGATAAAAATTCATCATCAAACATCTATTAACTATTATCAAAACTTTAACGCAGAACAATACAATGCAAATATGAAAGAGCCTGATGTTGTTCCCTCATACAAGAGGTTAATGGCAAAAGCCGAGGAAAGAACTCAACAAATATTAGCCGGTGATAATCCTTAAAGGTTTATTCTTTTATGTTGCTTAAAGTAAATGGCGGTTAGATTAACCGCCATATGGTTTTTTATCTGGTTTTTTCGCCAATATTAGGTGTGTCAAATTCGAGAGGTTTTTCTTTTGATGCTCGGTCACTATCCATTGCTAAATGTTGATAGTGTTCATCATGCTTAATTCTACTGGCCGATAAATTATCGCTGTCCTCTTTAGCCGTTATGTTTCTCGAACCTGCAATGTCATTATTTAATGATTGGATCATTTTAGATATTGTGGTGTCTTTTTTCGTGATGTTATGAACGGCTTCATTCACTAATTGTTTAATGGTTTCGTGCTTATTAAGCCCTTCGGGGATTGAGCTTGGCTCAATAATGATAGCGTGCTTATTCTCTTTGCTAAACTTATCAGTTAAGTCGTTTGATAGTTTAGTTGTGTCTTGTGCATTGTTACTGTCAAGTACCACAATGACGTTTTCACGTAATTCATGAGTGTTGATGGTTTTTGTATCGTTGTTATTATTTAGTGCAATAATATCAGCCCCATTTTTATTGTCGGCATTTATCTTAAGCGCATTCTCTACGCCGACAGCGACAATACTATAGTCTGAATTATTCCCTTTGCTGATAATCGTACTGTTACCAGATTTAGAGCCCAGTATGCGCTTGTTTATTTTAAGCGCTGCAATGTCACTGCTGGATTTATCAAGGTAAGTAATTTCGACTGCCTTGGTCTCATTCTTTTCATTGGTGATATTTGTTATTAAAGCTGGATAAGTTTGGCGTGTTTCAGATGAAAAAACCGCAGGATGAAAACGGATGTTTTCGTGTTGTGTGATATCAATTCCCTGCTTAGCTAAATAGGTTTGTACAGGGGATTCAGTAATGGGCTTAGCCTCATTAAAGTATTGATTAGTGTTCTGGTCTAATCCCATCGGACACTTAATTTTGAGACAGTATGGTCAATAAATTAAGAGGTCTATATGAGTCTGAAAAAATCACATAAGAGTTATCCGCAGGCATTTAAAGATGAAGCCGTCTTGATGGTGCTGGAGCAAGGTTATAGCGTTGCCGATGCGGCAAAGTCTCTTGGAGTTAGCACGAGCCTGCTTTACAACTGGAAGGAAAAACACGAAGCCCTGCAACAAGGCATCACCTTAGAAGAGTCTGAGCGTGATGAGTTGAAGCGATTGCGTAGAGAAAACAAAGAATTACGCATGGAGAAAGAAATTCTAAAAAAGGCAAGCGCCTTCTTTGCGAGAGAAATGAAGTAAGATTTCGTTTCATCAAACTGCAATCTCACCTGTTTCCCATAACACTGTTATGTCGAGTAATGAGTGTCAGTAAGTCAGGCTATTACGATTGGCATAAACGCCCTGCAAACGTGATAAGCGTTGAAACACTGAAGCTTTATCGCCTTGTTCGACAGCTATTTAAGCAAAGTCGAGGCAGCTTAGGGAATCGTGAAATGGTGAAGAAATTGCGCAAGGAAGGCTACCAGGTTGGTCGCTATCTCGTTCGTAAAATTATGCACCGCCTTCGACTCAAAGCAACCCAGCGATGTGCTTACAAGGTGACGACACAGCGAAAACACTCAGATGCAGTGGCTGATAACCTGTTAAACATGAACTTTAATCCAGTATCGGCTAATCAGGTCTGGGCGGGTGACGTGACCTATTTAAAGACGGGTGAAGGCTGGATGTACTTAGCTGTGGTGATGGATTTATATTCACGCCGGATTGTGGGATGGCGCATAGACAAACGCATGACCACAGATTTGATATCCAAGGCATTAATAAAAGCCTACAACCTGCGACAACCAGCGCGAGGGCTGGTATTTCACAGTGACCGAGGCTCGCAATATACCAGTAAACAATTCGGTAGGCTGCTATCGAGCTATGGTATCCGAGCCAGCATGGGTGATGTGGGTGCGTGTTGGGATAATGCCGTTGTTGAGCGATTCTTTGGTAGCTTGAAACACGATTGGATTTTTAAAGTTGCTCAACCAACAAGGGAGTTTATGAAGCAAGATGTGACGGCTTACATCAAATATTACAACTTGGAGCGACTTCATTCTGCTAATAACGATCTGTCACCTGTAGAGTTTGAGAATTCTCAAGTAAAAGTGTCCAGTTTGGGTTGACCAGTACAGCCGTTGCTTGCAGTATTCTTATTACTACATTATTAAGAAATATTGTTCTGATTTCATTTGATGATGCACAACCAAATTCAGCTCGAAGATCTGCTAAATGTTTTTCAATAGCAGTTCGAGAGCAATTGCCTTTGCTTTGCAGTTGTGCAGTAGTCATTCCAAGCGAGAAATTTTTCATCACTTCTAGCTGTCTAGTGGTAAGAGTGGGAAAGAGCTCTTTTAGCAGATTGTTTTCGTTTTCGTTCTGGGTCATAGTTTTACTTCTTTATCGAAAAAACAATATGTTCTATCATCAGAATGAATAGACAAAGTGCCATAAAGGTACTGTATAACAGTAAAGATACTGTTATACAGTACCTTGGTCAACAAAATATTATTTGAATGAAAAAAAAATATAAGCCCTCAACCACTTCAAAAACGGAGTTAATCGCTTTTAGGTGTCCTGTTGAGTTGAAAAAGAAAATAAACGATGCTGTTGAAAAACAACAATTTCAAAGCGTTACGGATCTTATTGTTCAATCTGTCAGCGAAAAACTAGGTGGTGAATCTGATTTGGGTTCATAGTTGATCTGTTTTGCATTAGTCTTGCAATTTGTGTGACGAGCAATTAAAATACGGAGTAGATTTTGAAGCAAAAGTGCATTACATAGCACGCTACTACATAGTTTTCTATGTAGTGTATTTTTCAAAATTAGAGTGTGTTGGGGGTGGTTCCCTGACGTTAAGCATTCGACAACGAAGCCGACTTACCGAATGGGTCGGCTTTTTTGTGCCTAAATTTCAAGGCATTGAAAGATCGTTGATCTTTGCGATCGTTTAGTTTAGAGTGATCGGCAATGTTTGATCTAACCAATCAAGCAGCCCAAAAACATTCGGAATCATAACAAATGCCTAATATTTTTTTTGGCTGCCATTTGCAGCACCTAATCCGTAGACACATAAGACCACTTTGCGTTAGCCCGGTTTTGATCATTCGATCACCGCTTAACTGCATTGTCGGCATGTGTCATGCAAAAATCTAAAGCCGATAAAGCACGCATCAAGCGCCAAAAGTTGCGTTCAGCTAAACGCGAAGCTGCGTTACATGTTAAAACGCAGAATACGGCGGTTGGCTCTAATGCCTACAAAGCTAGCCTTGAGGGATTTAAAGCTAAAGGTGCTCGCTTACCCCGCTATTTTAACGAAGTAATCAATAACGCCCGTAAGCTGATTTACAGCCGCAAGCTTGAAGTTGACGAAGGCGGTATATCTAGAAATATGTCTGAACGAACTAAGCGCAAGTTGTTCGAAATCGTAGTAACCATGATTACTACGTGCGATCTTCTTACTGGCCAAGTCGGTATGGCCAAAAACATCGGTTTCGATACAACGAGCCATGATTCTTTGATGTTGGCTCATGCTAAACGCTGGGGGGAAGCGATCCCGAGCTCTACCTGGTATCGATACATCGATGTTCTGAAAAAGTCAGGCGTTTTCACCGTGCAAGAAGTTAAAGTTGCAATTGATGATAACTCAACCGGTGAAGAAAAAACGATTCGTTCAGTAGCGGCCTACAAATGGCTTTCTACACGTTTTTTACAGGCGATAGGTGTTTACTCTGACACGATAAGAGCGCAAATCAAGCAAGCATATCAAAGAGCCGTGGATAAAGGCTTGTCATTCACTTGGCGGGTTTACAAACGGCAATTACCAAACAAACAGCGCTTTACCCCTGATTTGTTTTTCTCGCAATCGTACTCGCAACCCAAAACGCATTAGGCACAATTCTAATGAACCGTCTAGCTTTAGCTTGACGGTGCCCTACCCTGCTTGAATGTAAAATAATCTGAAATTTAAGCGGTTTAAGCGCGTAATCAGCAACTCTACGGCCTTATTCTCACTGTCCCACCATTGAAATAATCAACGTTTACTATCAAATCACATAGGTCTGTGAATAACTCATGTATATCGAGAACAAAATGGGAGTAAGAAAAAGGAGTATAGAGTGAGAGTCCAAAAGCTTTTTTCTTTTCAAGGAAAGCTTATGTATTAATTAAAGATAAATTATTAAAAGGCACAAAGAACGGTGGATAAATCCACCTTAATAATGCCTCGCCACTTCCTGGCATACGCCAGGGGCGAGATCTAACATCAAAAGCGACGCTGAACATTCCTTTTGTCATACGACCGTCAAGCTACAAACGCGCTAACTAATCGCTAAAAATCAAAAGCGGCCTTGCAGGGAAAGAAATTGCAAGCACTGTGCCATTATCATTAAAATCTCGTACGGATTTAATACGGATAAGCTTGACTTCGATATGAGGTGTCCGTACTATGTACGGAGTTTCATTGAAACTAGAAATTTTAAACATATACATTTATTCAATTATATTTCTTAAATCCAGTTTTATTAACAGGTAAATTAGGAGTAAAAAATGAAAAAAAACAATGAGATAGACAATTTTGTTGACTTTCGATGTATTTAAGGAGGTTACGGCTTAAAAAATTAAACCCTAGAGGAATTCAAAATGAGTACTGTAACACCGAGTGCGGCTAACGCTGGAGCCGCTTCAAAACCAGCGCGCATTGAACTTAAAACTTCACCAGAGGTAAAGGAACTGCTTGAGCGAGCGGCAGCTATCAATGGCATCAATCTTACGGCATTTATTATTAATAACGTTCGAGAGAAAGCTCTAGCGATTGTTGAATCAGAAACTACTCTAAATCTGAACCAACGCGCCTGGGCTCAATTTGAAACCATTCTAGATAATCCTCGTAAAGCTACTCCGGTACTAAAGACTCTTTTTTCGGAGAAATAGCTAATGAGTACCAACTATATTGACTGTCAGCTACTAAACAAGATGGAACGACAACCGAGCTTTTCAAGTTTCGATTGTGGTGATCCGTTTCTTGATAGTTTTGCGCCTAAGAAATTGGCGAATGCTGATGCAAACAATGATTCTCGGGTCTATGTTGCTGTAGACGGGGATATAGGTGTTGGCTATGCCACGATGAAAGTTTTTATGCTCAGTAATGACGAGTATAAAATTTTATCAGGTAAATACCCTCGCCAGGTTCCTGTTGTGATGTTAGACCAAATCGCAGTTGATAAAGCATATCAAGGCAAAGGAATTGGTAAGCGCCTTATGCGAAAAGTGCTTGAAGCAACTGTGTTAGTGAATGAACTTGCGGCCGCTAAAGGTTTAGCGTTATGGGCTCACCCTAGAGCAAAAGACTTTTATGAGTCATTAGGGTTTGAAGCCATTCCTGATGCAACGAAACAAGTACAAGACGTTGAGTTAACACTGATGTTTATTCACGTAGAAACCATTTTGGATGCATTGAAGTAACCTAGAGTTATCAAGAAACGGATCACCACTAAGACCCCGCAAATGCGGGGTTTTAATTATTAGCCCTAATCCACTTACTTCAGTTGGATTTTTTTGATAAAAATATAGCTAGCTAGTTTTAATTTATATAGCTATCTTGTTTGTGAATAGCTAGCTATCTATCATTATCTGAATGGAGAACCAATCATGGCTGTTATTGCATTTGCACAAAGTAAGGGTGGAGCGGGGAAAACTACTGCTTGCGTCACGTTAGCGGGGGAATTGTGCCGACAAGCATCAGAAAGCGGTATACAAATTACCCTCATTGATACCGATCCAAACCAGCATAGTGCCGGCTGGGCCAAGAAAAAAGGTTGTCCCTCAAATCTGATTTTGATTGAAAAATCAACGGAAGACACTGTTCTGGATGATATTGAAACTGCAAGTTCACAGACTCAGTTTGTATTGGTAGATCTTGAAGGAACAGCAAACTTTGCTGTGACCCAAGCGATTAGCAGGGCTGATTTAGTTATTGTTCCCTGTCAGGGATCGGAAGATGATGCCACCGAAGCAGCGAGAACCATTGGCTTGATCCGCAAACAAGGACGCTTACTAGCTCGAAAAATCCCCTGCTGTATTTTGCTAACACGAACAAGTGCAGCTATACAAACACGTTTATTGAAACTAATTAAACAGGATTTTCTTGATAGTGGTGTTCATATTCTTAATTCAAGTTTGATTGACCGTGAAGCATTTAGAGCCGTTCGCAGTTATGGTGGAACAGTAAACAATTTAGATCCTGCACTGGTATCAGGTATCGACAAAGCTGCAAGCAATGC
The DNA here is from genome assembly GCF_000146165.2 of Shewanella oneidensis MR-1. NCBI lineage: Bacteria > Pseudomonadati > Pseudomonadota > Gammaproteobacteria > Alteromonadales > Shewanellaceae > Shewanella > Shewanella oneidensis. Next base: position 50,377 of record NC_004349.1, read on the forward strand.
TAAAGCGTATGCAAATGACGTTAAACGTATGCTGTTGGAGGCTAATAATGGATAACCCACGCTCGAAAATTGTCATTGACGACAATGATGAAGACATTTCACTTTTAAAAGTATTGGCGGCTACAAGTTCTAAAGCAGCTCCCTTGACAGATAGGCAATTGAAAGAAGTTGAGGCGCAAAGTGAGACTTTGGGTTTTAAGCGCCGCGAAAACCGAAAACGCTCGCCCTATATTATTCAGAAAAATATCAAAATTCGCGTGGGTATGGATGAACTTTTAGGTGAAATAGGTAAGGCTATCGGTTCTAAGAGTGATCAGGAAACCTTTGATATTGCGATCAGTAAACTGGTTGAAAGTATTGGTTCTGTTCGACTGTCAAGCATGCTGGAAGAATTGTCAAAGAGATAGCTAGCTATATAGCTTACAGCTAGCTATCTCTTTATTAATTAAATAGGCCAAGGATGATGGTTCAAATCATGGTTCTGTCGCAAAGTTGACGATAAGAGTTTAACAGTGAATGATCTTTCAATATGAATTTGGAGCATCCACTGCATGACCCTCAATTTTTCTGGCAGACATTTTCCATCTGATATCATCATGCAAGCGCTGCGATATTACCTTGCTTATAAACTTAGTTACCGTGAAATTGAGGAAATGTTCGCAGAGCGAAACATTCATTTTGACCACTCAACACTGAACCGCTGGGTTATCAAATATGCACCTCTGCTCGAAGCCATATTCAGGAAGAAAAAGCGTCCAATATCTGGCTCGTGGCGAATGGATGAAACTTACATAAAAATGAAGGGGCAGTGGGCTTACTATTATCGTGCAGTGGATAAATTCAGCGCGGTGATTGATTTTTACTTGAGTGAAACCCGTGATGAGAAGGCCGCACACGCTTTTTTCACTAAAGCTATCAATCAACATGGCTTACCTGAGAAGGTGGTTATTGATAAAAGTGGCGCCAATGCTGCAGCGTTAGATACTGTTAACATTCGGCTGTGGCTATCAGGATGTATGCTCTTTATGATTGAGGTGCTTACCGTTAAATATTTGAATAATATTGTCGAGCAAAGCCACCGAAAAGTGAAGGGTAAAATTAATGCCTAGGCTGGAAGTCTTGGGAAGGGGCTGAGTCAACACTGGCTGGCGTTGAGCTTTGGTCCATGATTAAGTTGGGGCAAATGGACACGGCTCAAATGATGACCCCGTGGGAACAATTTTATTCTTTAACGGCCTAGTTGTATCTGAAGGATACTGCCCCTTCAATTTGGAGCAGCAAGATCTCAGTTTGCGACAGAACCGATTACCAACGGATAAGCATCACCCCATTTGGCCTCCAGTTCGTCCAATGCCATCTCTGCGGCTTCTTTACTCACGGCTCGATACACAGGCTTTAAATCAGCCATAAACGCTTTCTGATTTTTTGAGGCGACATACTTCATTGAGTTGCGGATCTGGTGGATAACGCATAGCTGTGTTTCCGTATGAGGGAAGATACTGGCTATGGCCTCAGGGAAACCGGTCAAGCCGTCAACACAGGCGATAAGAATATCTTTTACACCACGATTATTAAGATCGGTCAGTACGGATAGCCAGTAATTAGCGCCTTCATTTTCGGACAAGTGAAGCCCCAAAATTTCCTTTTTTCCTTTCATATTAAGCGCTAACAATGTGTAAACGGCTTTACTGACGTAACGCCCATCCTCTTTGACTTTATAATGTATCGCATCAAGCCAAACGATAGGATAATGGCTATCTAATGGGCGCTGTTGCCACGCTTTAAGTTCGGGGATGAGTTTGTCAGTGATAGCACTGACTGTTGCGTTAGACACATTGAGCCCATACATATCTTCAACATGTTGATTAATATCGCGATAGCTCATACCTATACTGAACATCGATAACACTTTACGTTCGATTTCATCGGTTAGTGTAGTTTGATTTTTCTTAATCAACTGAGGCTCAAAGGTGCCATTGCGGTCTCTAGGCGCGTCTAACTCAAAGTTACCGGACGGATGCTTAATGGTCTTAGGGGTTTTGCCATTTTTACGATTAGGCTGAGGATCATGCGCTAAATGCTGCTCAAGCTCAGCTTGGAGAGCCGCTTCAGTGAGTTGCTTGATCAGTGGGCCAAGAATGCTGTCTTTACCTGTGAGGCTTTTACCTGATTGCAGATCTTTAAGGGCTTGTTCGAAGTTAAAAGGTTGGGTCATGTGTCATTCCTGTTTTTGAATATTTTACTGAAATGACACAGAATTATGAACACTACCATGTTTAATAATAACAATTAATTAAGTTAGATTTGGCGGAAATTTCCAGAATCCCGGCGGCCCCTCTATTTCTGTCTTAACTTATATTTTATTGTCTTCATTGCTTTTATAGGTGTTCTGGTCTAATCCCATCGGACACTTAATTTTGAGACAGTATGGTCAATAAATTAAGAGGTCTATATGAGTCTGAAAAAATCACATAAGAGTTATCCGCAGGCATTTAAAGATGAAGCCGTCTTGATGGTGCTGGAGCAAGGTTATAGCGTTGCCGATGCGGCAAAGTCTCTTGGAGTTAGCACGAGCCTGCTTTACAACTGGAAGGAAAAACACGAAGCCCTGCAACAAGGCATCACCTTAGAAGAGTCTGAGCGTGATGAGTTGAAGCGATTGCGTAGAGAAAACAAAGAATTACGCATGGAAAAAGAAATTCTAAAAAAGGCAAGCGCCTTCTTTGCGAGAGAAATGAAGTAAGATTTCGTTTCATCAAACTGCAATCTCACCTGTTTCCCATAACACTGTTATGTCGAGTAATGAGTGTCAGTAAGTCAGGCTATTACGATTGGCATAAACGCCCTGCAAACGTGATAAGCGTTGAAACACTGAAGCTTTATCGCCTTGTTCGACAGCTATTTAAGCAAAGTCGAGGCAGCTTAGGGAATCGTGAAATGGTGAAGAAATTGCGCAAGGAAGGCTACCAGGTTGGTCGCTATCTCGTTCGTAAAATTATGCACCGCCTTCGACTCAAAGCAACCCAGCGATGTGCTTACAAGGTGACGACACAGCGAAAACACTCAGATGCAGTGGCTGATAACCTGTTAAACATGAACTTTAATCCAGTATCGGCTAATCAGGTCTGGGCGGGTGACGTGACCTATTTAAAGACGGGTGAAGGCTGGATGTACTTAGCTGTGGTGATGGATTTATATTCACGCCGGATTGTGGGATGGCGCATAGACAAACGCATGACCACAGATTTGATATCCAAGGCATTAATAAAAGCCTACAACCTGCGACAACCAGCGCGAGGGCTGGTATTTCACAGTGACCGAGGCTCGCAATATACCAGTAAACAATTCGGTAGGCTGCTATCGAGCTATGGTATCCGAGCCAGCATGGGTGATGTGGGTGCGTGTTGGGATAATGCCGTTGTTGAGCGATTCTTTGGTAGCTTGAAACACGATTGGATTTTTAAAGTTGCTCAACCAACAAGGGAGTTTATGAAGCAAGATGTGACGGCTTACATCAAATATTACAACTTGGAGCGACTTCATTCTGCTAATAACGATCTGTCACCTGTAGAGTTTGAGAATTCTCAAGTAAAAGTGTCCAGTTTGGGTTGACCAGTACAAGGATAACCAATTCCCCAATTTGGGTTATGCCACATGGCCACATACCGGTATGATATAACGCTAAGATTGCTACCCACTTTCCAGGCTGATTGGAAAGGACCTCTTTGGCTGCATGTTTACAAGCGAACAGCGCGCTACCTTTCATTGCCTCTGTGTAGTTATGAGGGCCATCGACGAGTTTAGGATGAGCCTTACCAACGCTTCGCAACGATCTCAACGCAGCTTTATAAACCATTTTCTCAGCCTCTTTGTCGTAGATCTGTTTGTCTGGTTTAGTTGGATATGTTCCTTCGAAAGGATCGGATTGATCTCTGCTGCTCGGCAACCAATCCCATTCAATTTGTAATTGAGAAATCGCCAAGATGTGCTCTGCTTGGCTTAGCCAGTCGGTATTCTCTATTTGTTCAATTAATGCTTCGATGTCCATTAGCTGTTACCCCTGAGTCGGTTCTTGGTTTGCCAAAATTAAGTCATAACAATCATGTGGATTAATCTCAGTTACCTCATTATGTTGTTAATGAATGGATTAGCACCAGAGTATTTTGATCAATTGGCAGGTTACTTAAATCACACTCACCTAAGGGATCAAACGTTATTGGGATTGACTCATGACCTGAAGTAAAAAACGCATTTAATTCATTCTGCCATGGTAGGGGTAAATCAAGTTGCCGTAGTGGCGCATTAGTCGTATGAAACCGCCATAGATTGACTAAACCATGTGCATTAACACAGTAACATTTTTCCAGTGGCGAATATTCCTGTTGCGAGCGATTAGACTTGACCATAATGCTGATATTGTCGATAAACGAGTCCATGTCCTGATTGATTATGGCCGCAAGACTACGCAGCATCGCCATACTGTATTTCGAATCTTTTAGGCTTGTGAGTTTTTCTCGTAAATTATCTGTAACAGGTGTGACACCTAGAATGGCATATACGGCATTGCAGGCTAAGACCGTCACTTTATGACCAGTTACAAAGGGTGGCACAAATTGCTTTTTATAGGCGGCGATAGTGGGTGAGTCATTAATGGCGAGTGCCGCTAGCAGCGGCCAAATATGCAGACTATCAGTCCCCGAAAAATATCCCCCTCGCACCAATCTTACTAAACAACCAAAACGCCCCGCCAAAGTCAGGCAATTTGTAAACTCAGCGAAGTTATCAAAGGCCACGCGTTGTATTATGGCTAATTCGGTTAATTCATATTCTATGTAACGAAAGCGATCAATAAATTCGCTAGCAACGAGCTCACGATTCTTTATTAAATACTGATCTAGGAGAGCGAGTTTAACTGCTTGTGGCTGAGTTAACTGCTCGTCATTTTCTGCCAGTTTCTGTAATACGCTTAGAGCTTGATCTCTATCTTTTTTAGGGTAACTTTTCATCCTACATCTCACTTACTATCGGAAGCATAACTTCAAGGTTGAAAGTAGTCTTAGAAATACCTGGTTCTGTCGCAAACTGAGGAACGAGTTTATCATATAGGGGGAATTCAAAGGCCCAAGAAGGGCCTTTGAATAATGTTAGTGAGCGGCAAGAGCTGCGTAGATTTTAGGATCTTGCTGAATCGTCGCAAGCACTTTAGCTGCTAATCCTGCAGGATTGCGGCGTTTACCTTCCCAACTTTTAACAGTGTCGACACTGACACCCATCGTGGCAGCAAATTCGGCCTGCGTCACTTTAAGCAGATCTTCACGGATTGACTTAACATCAGCAACTTCATAACGAGTTACTCGAGCGGGCTTTTTGAGACCATGATGAATTTCTACCGCTTCTTCAAGGGAGGCTTGAAGTTCGTTAAATATACTCATTTGCTCTCTCCTTTAAGTGATTGAACGATTAGTTTTAGTTTGGCCTTTTCTTCCGCAGTTAGGCTATCTTTAACTGCTTTTGGATAAGCGAGTACCAGGTAAATTTTATCGGCCAGAGCAAGGACATAGAGCACTCGTATACTGCCACTCTTCCCTTTGTTTCCTACAGCCATTCTAACCTTTCGAAGGCCACCAGTACCTTTGATAATATCGCCTTTATCCGGCTGAGCAATAAGCTCTGCTTGCAAATCCTTTAGTTCGTCATCAGTTGAAAGTTCCTTGATCTGTCTTGTAAAGACAGAGGTTTCAACAAACTCAATAGCATGGCTCACTAATTAAAATCCTTATACCACCACAAGGTGTACATTGTACACCTTGTGGCAGTGGTAATCAACACAGAGTCATTTGCCGTTTTGTTGATACGACACTCTAGTCAAGACTGCTTTAGTGAATCAGTCTGGTGTAGAGTGATTCACTGGTACTATCTAGGGGTAAACTACTATTATAAATTTATAATTAATCTATAATTCTATATTTTAATCAATAGGATAAGCATATTCAAAATGTTCATCACACAGGATGTTCTTGAATGTATCTTGTGGCTGGATTATCACAAAATTCGCATTCCGTGCCTTCAGGGACTTTCCACTCAGCACAATACGGGTATTATAGCGTCACTCTTGATTTTTATCCCAGATGGACCGGCGTGACAAGCTATGGTCAATGGCAATAACAGCAGTAAGAGTATCCAGTTCATTGATATCATTGCTGCACGGGGTTTGTATCTGTTTTGGGCTGTGCGGCGCGGTAAGCGTCCATGATTGGAGCCCAGGCCATGCCACTGGGAACAGGATAGTGCTGATAGGCTTTGCTGTAGTTCGCGTCAAAATCAGCCCAACGATTTGCAAACTGACTTGAGAGAGGGAAACGCTTCTCATCGGGATCATCTGTGACCTCTTTGGCAATCCCCCTAGCCAGCAGGATATCAGGCTTCACCTTGGCATTGGTTAAAAACGCTTCCACATAGCCGCCGGTGGTCATACCTAAGCCAATGTTATCTCGGCGTACTTCAAGCCACTCATCCCTTACCTTGATACGATAAGGTTGCGCAATCATGCTTTCCAGTTCTGCTGGCAACACCAAGCTAATGCGATAGCGCTTTTTGTCGTGGAATGAAATCCACTCTACCTCTACCCTATCGGGGGCGGGGTGAACATCTCGGCGACCGGCAGTGATCAACCAGCGATAGTCCCTTTCACTAAGCGACTCTGCATCAACGCGACTAGACGCTCCGTTGGTTGAGGCATCTACCAATTTGCCCTGACGATAAAAGAGCACCTCCGTCACCCATATCTTATCAGCATTGGATCCCACCATATGGCGCCACTCTAGATTTTTTAGCTCAGTTGGAACGGTCTGACAAGCTGTGATCAATGGCAACAGCAGCAATAATTGTATCCAGCGCATTAATAACCTCCCTTTTGGTTACCCGTCATCTTGCTAACCTCTTTTTCACCCATTCTATTGGGATGCTGACTTGTAATGGTATAGCGAGTCTGGCCACTCTATTGAGGCTGATATTAGATTATTGAGAGCAAATACAAATGGCTAAACCTCGATAGGTATCCATTTAAAAAACGCTTTGGGGCAAAAGCGCGTTAGCCCAAAGCCTGCGTACCTGCGTAAAATGATGGTATTCAGCGCGTGAACCAGACTAGGCAAGTCTGATTCACGAGGCTAAAAAAATAATGATACTGGCACCCCAAAGCGCTGACTGAGTGCTTCAATGTGGTGTCTATTAAGCTTCTTTCCTTCTGCGGCATTGAGTAACTTACTCACATTACTTTTTGAGCCTAATTCGGGAAGATCTGCAACACCAAGACGATACTGCGCCATAAGCGTTTTCAATACCGCTATACCACTATCCATTTCGGCTATCGCTGCATTAAATTCAGCAAATTCATCAGCCTGTTCTTCCCATCGCTCAATGCTAAGTGACAACATCTCAATCAAAAATTTGTTTGAGTCGTAATCATCAACCAGATCGTCCATTAATGCTAATGCTTGCTCGTAGTCGTCCTGAGTTTCAATGTGCGCGAGGTATGGCACTTTGGCCAATGCTTCTCTAATTTCAATACATGCAGTAGGTAGCATATACATTACTCCTTTGTTCGACGGTACTTATCAGTCAGCTTGCTATAGTCTGCATGGCTAACCACGTGCTTCACATACATCCTGTTATCTCGGAACTCGATGAAAGCGATAATGCGTAGATTGTTACCTCCCACATCAATTACCCACCATTTATCTCGATATTTAAAGTTATCTAAAGACGGAAATACTTGTCGTAAATCATCAGGATTGGTGAATGTGCCACTGCGTAAGGTGCTGTATATCTGCACCAAAGCGTCCTTATCGTTAGGATACTTTTGGGCGGCATCATTAAATGGTTTTCTTGAAATAACGTGCACGGTCTTTCCCTGTTTCCGTTTTGGAAACTATAGCACAGTAGTTTCCAAAACGGAAACGCCTGTGCATACACGTATAACCGACATGGGCGTTGTTGATTAAATCATTTCATAGAACGTAATCGTTCCAAGACTTCAGGCCGATTAAACAACTTGCTGGCGAACGGGCATACCCAATCTAATGATTTTGTTCATCGCCTTCACACCAGCCAACGCCTCTGCTGCTTGCCCATTGTAGTCACGCAAACTTTGCATTGGACTATTCAACTGTTTATATCGGCCCATGGCGGTCTCTGCTAGAGAGCGCTGGTGATAGCCATTATCGATTTTCCATTGTTTCAGTTGACCCGTTTTCTGTGCTTCTACGGCTTCATTGCGTGGGGATCTGATACATCTCCACTTACCAATAAAGAAATAAATTATTAGGGTCTGTTGATCTTTGCTGTACAAATGTTCTTCAGCAATACATCGGCAGCCACATTAACATAAACGCCAGTGACACCATACTGGCGTAATTTCTTGCTAGCTTGTCATATCTTGTTGATATTGCTCGATAGTGCTTAATTCTTCCAAAAGCATTCTCCACTAAATGTCGATACCGATATAAGCACCAATCGACTCTTTCTTGAGGTGTATTCTTATAGCGGCGCCTTGGAATAACAGATTTCCCGCCTTTATTGGCGATAAGTTCACGAAAAGCATCGCTGTCATAACCTTTATCTGCAATGACGGTATCAACCTGCTTCAGGTGCTCAATTAAGCTGGGGGCGTGTGTAATATCGTGTTTTTGGCCTTCTGATAATTCGAAATAAATCGGTAATCCTCCGCTGTCGACGGCTAAGTGAATTTTGGTTGAATTACCGCCTCGACTTTTACCAATACTCTCATTACTTAGCGTCGCGGCACCTGCACTGTGCTGGTGAGCCCGCACTATCGAGCCATCAATAAAGACCCATTCTATATCAGCAAGGTTGGCTAAGGCCTTGAATAAATGTGCTAGAACGCCTTTCTTAGACCATAAATGAAACCGTCTAAAGACCGTGCTCCAATGACCGAACTCTTTAGGTAAATCTCGCCAAGGGATACCTGTTCTAAGGCGGTAAAGAATACCTTCGAATGTTTGTCTATGTTCAGGTTTGTCATAAACACGGCCTGTGCTTTTCATTAAATGAAATAGCTTTTCCCAGCGTGCATCGGTTAGCATAAGTCTTGGCATGGCTTGAGGTTATGGTTACTTTTGGCGAAGCAAATTATAACGTCTTGGCATGCTGTCTAAAAATCACTCTCGAAAGATCAACAGACCCTAATTTATTTATTTCTTTGTAAAATTCAATATCCGACATTTTTTCAAAGTGAGATTTCATTGCCATAATTAAATCCGAACGATTAATCTCTTGTCTATTATCATTTTTATACGCTAACGCATTGTATTTTTTAACTAATCCTTGTATTTCAGCCAGTTGTTTATCTGTTGCAGAAAATGAAACAGGCTTCTTTTTATCAACAACTTTTTTAGTGCGGATATTAGAATCTGCACCATCTACAAAATCATCAATAGCCTTGATGTTTGACTCACTTTTTTTCATTTTATCTCTGCTAAACATTGCTCATCAGCTCCATTAACAGGTAACTCATTTCAGCTTTAGCCTTATAATCATTCCATTCATGAACACCAACAGCGGCAGCATACGACTTCCTGTAAGCCGTGCGCTCATAAATTACCGATTTTAAAAGTGTAAACTCAGGATACTCTTTGAGTAGTTTACGAGCTTCTAATTTCTCAGACTGAGAGTTAGTTGGACTCATGTTAATAAAAACATTTGCTTTCAACTTCTCATTGTAATCTTTGGCCGTAGTCAGTGTTTCAGCCATATGTTCCATAAGTGTAGCGGCTTGCACACATAATCCCTTCGGCGCGATTACATCCATCAATCGGGGCTTACATTAATTGACAATAAGCAAATCCGCCGACTCAAATTAATTGACAATGGGCGCAGATTAATTAACAACGGGCTTGCATTCATCTTGGTGGACTCACATTAACTGCCAATAAAAGTACGCTAAGCTTCTTACCCCGTTGAACGGTCACATGCCAACTTCTTAGCAACCCGAATTACCGTTCTATCCGACACATTGGTGAGTTTGGCGGTATCGCTAATACTCAGCTTGTTGACAACTCGTAGTTGATAGATTTTTTCGTGTAGATCTGAGTCTGCTTGCCGTCCTCTGTATTTCCCTCCCTCTTTGGCTTTCTTTATTCCTTCAGCCTGACGGCGGCGGCGATCTTGATAATCTTTTCTCGCGATAGCAGCTAGCATATCCATCATCATGCTATTTATCGCTTTGATCATCGATCCAGTAAATTCATCGGTGATTTGGGGAGAGAGTGCAATATGACTGGTTGGCAAGTCCAGGCTAATCACTTTGAGTTCTTTCCCGTGCAGCATTTCTTTTAATGTGAACCAGCTTTTCTCATCCAGACGAGAAAGCCTGTCTATCTGTTCAATGATGATTGCATCACCTTTCGCAGCATCATCAAGTAAACGAAGAAGTTCAGGTCGTTGCAGCGAAGCTCCTGATTCATTTTCGATGTACCATCCAGCTATACGAAATCCCCTATCTTGTACAAACTTCTGTAAGGTACTCTGCGCCCGTTTTGCATTTTGGTCGCTTGTTGACGCTCTAAGATAGCCAAAAATGTACATAATCAGACCTAAGTGACATTTAAGTTATGATCTAACAGAGTGTGGCATATAGGTTATGACAAATATATAAAATATGCCACTTTTCATCTGTGACCACAGGGTATACCTTATTGTCATGCCGTAGTTAACATTACTTTGATTTGGTATCCAACATCATATATTATTGAAGTGTTAATTATTCACACAAATAGGTGAAAACATGTCACGGACTACCAGTGTTACTATCGGATCACAGTTAGATGAATTTGTCGGTCAGCTTATTTCGTCAGGTCGCTACGGCTCGACAAGCGAAGTTGTGCGTTCTGCCTTACGACTATTAGAAAGACAAGAAAACCAGACCATAGCTTTGAAAATGGCGATTGAAGCTGGTGAGCAAAGTGGTGAATGTGCATTATCACTTCATGACATCGCTGCAATGGTGAAACAAAAGCACAATGTATAAACTTTCCAACCTTGCTGCCGAAGACTTTGAGCGAATTTTTGAATACACCTTATTGAACTTTGGTGTTAAGCAAGCGGATGACTATACAGTAAGTATGCATAACGCTTTGTTGGCAATCACTGAGCAGCCTCTAATTGGGCATGAGTGCCTAGAAATTGCCAAAGAACTTCGACGTCATAATCATCATAAACATGCGATTTTCTATAAAAAACAGCCTGATGGGATCTACATCCTCCGCATCCTTCATCAACAAATGGAACCATTACGGCATTTTTATCCAGATACGGACTAAAGCCCAACGCGCCCAAAATGTAAAGTTAGCTTTTACATAGCTCAACTCTCTGCGAGCTTGTTGGATCATGACTGTTTAATGGCAGTTAATGTGAGTCTGCCAAGATGAATGGGTAATCCCCCCTCAAATTAATCTGCGCCCATTGTCAATTAATTTGAGTCGGCGGATTTGCTTATTGTCAATAAATGTGAGTCCATTTGAGCGGATGTAATCGCGCCGAAGGGATTATGTGTGCAAGCCGCTACAGGTAGGGGCTCATGCCAAGTGCGCCATCGCGAAGTTAATGCGACAGAACCCTATCCAATGCCCGTATCATCTGGTCCACTCGAAACAGGTTCGCCAGCGTGAACAACATCGCCAGTTGGTTATCGCTCTTATAGTCATCTCTTATTTTTTAATTTTTACCGATTTTTTCAAGTTCGTGGACTATTCTTTGTTCAATTTGCACTGCGGGCCAAATAATATACTCTTCAAAGTCATGGCAATTGGAATCATCTATAGGAATCTCTACCCCTCCTTTCCAAATCAAGCGATTATCTCGAGGACCAATAAGAAAAGTGATTTCACTATAATTTGAATCTCTTTCCTTTTCGTAATAAGTTGAGCCAATCAACCTCCATCTTTTCTTTTTAATAGCTTCGCCGGCGATCACCACGGGATTGAAAAGGCGAGAAGAATTAACGATCTCAGAAAGGGACATTTCTATGCCACCTTGAATATTAAACACTTCGATGATAAGGCCACTCCCCCCTCTATCCTCAATTATTCTAGCAAAACAGAATGCCATTCCCTCCTTAGTGAAATCATAGCGAGAAAAACTTTTTAGCCCACTAACATCCGTCAAAAACAACGGAATTGAGTATACATCACCATCTTTCATTCCACCCTCCACTTATTTATTAGTCGCATCCATTTTTCTTCGGCTTATTAATATCAAGCTTAGCCTTTTCATACTCAGCATTGAATGCCTTACCTCTGTACTGGTCAACCCAAACTGGACACTTTTACTTGAGAATTTTCAAACTCTACAGGTGACATATCGTCATTAGCAGAATGCAGCCGCTCCAAGTTGTAATATTTCATGTAAGCAGTCACATCTTGCTTCATAAACTCCCTTGTTGGTTGATTAACTTTAAAAATCCAATCGTGTTTTAAGCTGCCAAAGAATCGCTCAACAACGGCATTATCCCAACACGCTCCCACAGGTTCTGTCGCAAAGTTTAGGTTAAGTACAAACGTGCCGAATTCTAGACACAATTATGCTGCGAGCGCGTAAAATCGCTCCCAAACGGGCAAACTTAAATCACCAACTTGCCCACGTTTAATTTGGGTCCAGACCTCTTGGCCTGACATGGTAGCTGTTGCACCCTCTATGGAGTTCCAACCCAACGCCTGATACATCTTTTGCTTGATCGGTCTATGGCTTTGCTCAACTATATTATTGAGATATTTTATATCAACAACTTCGATTAAGCTCAGCATAAAAACAACGCTTAGCCACAAGTTCACGTTCATATTATGTAAAGCTAAAGCATTGGCTCCGCTCTTATCTATGACCACTTTTTCGGTAGTGTTCATAATTCTGTGTCATTTCAGTAAAATATTCAAAAACAGGAATGACACATGACCCAACCTTTTAACTTCGAACAAGCCCTTAAAGATCTGCAGTCAGGTAAAAGCCTCACAGGTAAAGACAGCATTCTTGGCCCACTGATCAAGCAACTCACTGAAGCGGCTCTCCAGGCTGAGCTTGAGCAGCATTTAGCGCATGATCCTCAGCCTAATCGTAAAAATGGCAAAACCCCTAAGACCATTAAGCATCCGTCCGGTAACTTTGAGTTAGACGCGCCTAGAGACCGCAATGGCACCTTTGAGCCTCAGTTGATTAAGAAAAATCAAACTACACTAACCGATGAAATCGAACGTAAAGTGTTATCGATGTTCAGTATAGGTATGAGCTATCGCGATATTAATCAACATGTTGAAGATATGTATGGGCTCAATGTGTCTAACGCAACAGTCAGTGCTATCACTGACAAACTCATCCCCGAACTTAAAGCGTGGCAACAGCGCCCATTAGATAGCCATTATCCTATCGTTTGGCTTGATGCGATACATTATAAAGTCAAAGAGGATGGGCGTTACGTCAGTAAAGCCGTTTACACATTGTTAGCGCTTAATATGAAAGGAAAAAAGGAAATTTTGGGGCTTCACTTGTCCGAAAATGAAGGCGCTAATTACTGGCTATCCGTACTGACCGATCTTAATAATCGTGGTGTAAAAGATATTCTTATCGCCTGTGTTGACGGCTTGACCGGTTTCCCTGAGGCCATAGCCAGTATCTTCCCTCATACGGAAACACAGCTATGCGTTATCCACCAGATCCGCAACTCAATGAAGTATGTCGCCTCAAAAAATCAGAAAGCGTTTATGGCTGATTTAAAGCCTGTGTATCGAGCCGTGAGTAAAGAAGCCGCAGAGATGGCATTGGACGAACTGGAGGCCAAATGGGGTGATGCTTATCCGTTGGTAATCAACTCTTGGCGTCGCAAATGGCATAATTTGTCCCATTATTTTAAGTACCCAGAACATATCAGGAAAGTGATTTACACGACCAATGCGGTTGAGGCTGTACATCGCCAATTTAGAAAGCTCACCAAAACCAAAGGTGCATTTCCTAATGAAAATAGCTTGTTGAAGCTACTTTACGCAGGCATATTAAACGCCTCAGATAAATGGACCATGCCAATCCACAATTGGAGCCTTTGTTTATCTCAGTTAGCGATTTATTTTGAAGGACGTTTAGATAGCGTGCTAGAAATTTAAAAATTAGCCTGACACAGAATTTTGAACGCCCTCACTTTTTCTGGCAAACCGTTGGTGCCTATTGCTTTACGCAGAAAGGCTTGAGCGGCTTTTTCGTCTCGCTCTTTGCTTAAGTAAAAATCCACGACGTCACCAAATTTATCAACGGCTCGGTAGTAATACCACCATTCGCCTTTGATTTTGATGTAGGTTTCATCCATACGCCAAGATGATGAGACTGGTCGTTTAATTAGACGTCCCTTGGACTCAATCATTGGGGTGAAATTGATTACCCAGCGATTAATGGTGGAGTGGTCGATATGGCTACCTCGCTCAGCAAGGATCTCTTCGATATCGCGATAGCTAAGCTTATATGACACGTAGTAACGAACCGCTAGAAGAATGATGTCTTTTGGATGTTGGTAGCCTGAGAAGTCCATGTAATGCACGAGTTAAAGTTAAAAACACCAATTTGAGCATGACATGGACTATTTAGTTCCCTGTCATGCGACAGAACCAAATTAATCTACCGGTAAACCAGCAGCTTTCCGCTGTTCACGTATTTCACTTGCATGGTTGACAATATAATTACGTAAGTCAACCAATCCAGACCTCACTTGTAGCAACTCTTTTACATGAGTTTCTTTTGGTGTCACAACATTAATGTTAGATGTATCCCACTCCAGTGCTTTATCTATCAAACTAACCCAGAGTAAGGGATTTTTACCTACCCACTCATTAATATACAAACCAACATTCTCATTCAGTGCATCCATCAATGCTGGTGCTCCGTCAAGCGGTAAATCAGGATTGACGACAAGTAAATATCGAAAACGGAGTTGACCTACATAAAACCAAAAGACGGCCTCCTCTTTACGATCTTCCTGAAAGAGACGAGCAGCATAAAGATACAATAAAGATGGATGAACGCTATGTAATTGAGACTCAATTTTTTCATGTGTCTCTACTTTTACATCATCAACAGAAATTTGTGCCATCACAGGTGTACCTATCAATACTAGAAGAAATAATAAATTTTTTAGCAACACATAAATCCTTAAGTTCTAGAAAAGAAGAATGATCTGATCCGCTAACTCTGGACACTTAACGGTTCTGTCGCAAACTGAGATCTTGCCGCTCCAAATTGAAGGGGCAGTATCCTTCAGATACAACTAGGCGGTTCTGTCGCAAACTGAGATCTTGCTGCTCCAAATTGAAGGGGCAGTATCCTTCAGATACAACTAGGCCGTTAAAGAATAAAATTGTTCCCACGGGGCCATCATTTGAGCCGTGTCCATTTGCCCCAACTTGATCATGGACCAAAGCTCAACGCCAGCCAGTGTTGACTCAGCCCCTTCCCAAGACTTCCAGCCTAGGCATTAATTTTACCCTTCACTTTTCGGTTGGCTTTGCTCGACAATATTATTCAAATATTTAACGGTAAGCACCTCAATCATAAAGAGCATACATCCTGATAGCCACAGCCGAATGTTAACAGTATCTAACGCTGCAGCATTGGCGCCACTTTTATCAATAACCACCTTCTCAGGTAAGCCATGTTGATTGATAGCTTTAGTGAAAAAAGCGTGTGCGGCCTTCTCATCACGGGTTTCACTCAAGTAAAAATCAATCACCGCGCCGAATTTATCCACTGCACGATAATAGTAAACCCACTGCCCCTTCATTTTTATGTAAGTTTCATCCATTCGCCACGAGCCAGATACTAGACGTTTTTTCTTCCTGAATATGGCTTCGAGCAGAGGTGCATATTTGATAACCCAGCGGTTCAGTGTTGAGTGGTCAAAATGAATGTTTCGCTCTGCGAACATTTCCTCAATTTCACGGTAACTAAGTTTATAAGCAAGGTAATATCGCAGCGCTTGCATGATGATATCAGATGGAAAATGTCTGCCAGAAAAATTGAGGGTCATGCAGTGGATGCTCCAAATTCATATTGAAAGATCATTCACTGTTAAACTCTTATCGTCAACTTTGCGACAGAACCAAATAAACTTCAATTACTTATAAGTTTACTTGTAATTTCTTGTGTGCTCTTCACAGAATTCAGTGCCCGATAAATAGAGGCTTCTCCAAGGTGATACTCCTTGGCAAGCTGTCCAATGGTGGCCCCCTCAGCTCTTTTATCATAAATAGCCTGTTTTAAGGTGTCCGTGAGTTTTACAGGTCTACCAAATTTAACCCCATTTTCATGTGCTTTTGCGATACCTTCGGCCTGTCTCTCTGTCCGCAAGTCATTTTCAAACTCAGCAATCGCAGCCAACATATTGAACATGAGTCTCCCAGTCGAAGTGCTCGTATCAATGTTCTGATCGATAACGAGTAAATCAATGCCTTCACTTTGAAAACGCGAAGCAATCTGGGCTAAGTGGACGACTGAGCGAGCAAGACGATCGAGTCGTGTTACCACTAGGGTATCCCCTTCACGTAAATAACTCATGCAAGATTGAAATTCAGACCGTTCAGCCGTCCTCCCACTGCGTTTTTCTTGATATATCTTATTGCACTCAGCTCGATGCAATTTGCTGAGTTGTACTTCTAAGCTTTGACCTGTGGAACTCACTCGAGCATAACCAACTCTGGACATAAATTACCATATCTCTTTAAAGGTTTTGATAATGCATTTATGATAGTAGTTTTGATAGATAATAACTAGGGCTATCAAATAGTATACATTTTGATAAGGTGCATTTTTGACTTTTATCGCCCAACTGGTGTAAATTGAGCGAATCGAACGATTCGTTTAAAGGTGATAAATGAACACTCTTTCAGCCAATGAAGCAAAAATTCACTTTGGAGATTTGTTGCTCAAAGCCCAACAATCTCCAATCCAAATTAATAAAAATGGCAAGCCTGTAGCCGTTGTAATTTCTGCTGATGAATACCAAAGTATCGAGGCGCTAAAATTACACTTGCTACAATCTAAAGCGGTGAAAGCCATGACCGACATCCAAACGGGCAATTTGGTTGACGGTAATACCTTTTTTGATGAGCTGGCTGCAGGGCTGTATGACTAATGGCAGTAACTTATCATTTAACACCTGATGCACAGTCTGATCTGATAGGCATTCACCGCTTTACGTTAGCCCAATGGGGGGCTACTCAGTCAAAGACCTATTTATCCGGACTTAAACAAACGATTCAGCTGCTGGCTGAAACACCCACCCTTGGGAAAAATAGACCCGAGGTACGCATGAATGTGTTTAGTTTTCCTTATTCAAGTCACGTCATCTATTACATCCAACATGAGCATCAATTCGTTGTATTTGGGATCTTACATAAAAGTATGGTTCCACTTACTCATCTCGCAGAGCGGGAAACCATCTGATGTAGTCAAATAAGAGGTTATCCATGAAAAATGACGCTCGGCGGCTATCTATTTTGTCAACCGATGAAATAGATGAACTACCCCATTTCTCAGATGATGATCGTCGATTATATTTTGACTTAAGCGCTAAAGAGCGCGAGCTATTCGACAATACCCGAACGTATTCTGTGGCAGCCCATTTAGTATTGCAACTGGGCTATTTCAAAGCCAAACGGCAGTTTTTCAGTTATGAACAAGAATCGTCAGTACTAAATGACTTGGATTACATTGCCGCGCTGTACTTTCCCACCAAAACGCTTTCAAGACTGAAAAGTCCATCGAGACCGATTAGGGCTGAACAACAACGAGCAATTATTGAGTTATTCCAGTATCAACAATGTGATAATGAGGTAAAAGTTGATTTGGAAGGTAAAGCACAAAGGGTAGCGATGTTATCGACACAACCTATCTTTATCTTTCGTGAATTAACCCAATACTTAGCACTACACCGTATTGTCATGCCCAGTTATCGGTACATGCAAGAGATGATTGGTAGAGTGGTGGCTTATGAACGCACCCGTATTGCTCGATTACTTAGCACTTGCATGACTTCACTTATCGATCAGCAATTAGCGGCTTTGCTTCGGGCTGAGTCAGGATTGTTTCGCGTCAGCGCATTAAAACATGAAGCTAAAGATTTCAGTTATAAAGAATTGCGACATGAAGTCGCACGGCGGCAGTTTTTCCAGCCTCTACATGAGTTTGCCAAGCAGTTCCTCATAACAGCGGGGATCTCCAATGAAAGCGGCAAGTATTATGCTTCTATGGTTAAGTTTTATACCACTTATAAACTTCAACGCATGAAAAAAGAGACTGCTCAGTTATATCTGCTGTTTTTTGCTTTTCATCGGTTTCAGCAAATAAATGACAACTTAATTGAAGCATTGCTCCATTGGGTCGATCAATATGAGAAACAGGCCAAGCGTGCCGCTGAAGAAGCAATGAATAATGCGGTTACCAATGCAGCGAAAAATTTACAGGCTGCGGGTCATGTATTGAGCCTGTTTACGGATGACACCATCACCGATGACACACCTTTTTCCATTATTAAAGAAAAAGCCTATGCATTGCTTGAACAAGAAAGATTCCCATTAGTTGCTGATTACTTACGTAATATTGCTTTCGACAAAACGGCATTTGAATGGTCACATTACACAAAATTATCCGCCACATTCAAACGTAACTTAAGACAACTTTTTACTGATCTGGATTTTGCCGGACGTGTAGAAGACTCTCCTTTGCTTGAAGCTATCGCATTTTTACAAAACTTATTGCGCACAGAAAAATCACCAAGGCAAACTGACCCTAATTCATTTCCTACTGAGATTATTCCTAAAGGTTTGTTCTGGTCTAATCCCATCGGACACTTAATTTTGAGACAGTATGGTCAATAAATTAAGAGGTCTATATGAGTCTGAAAAAATCACATAAGAGTTATCCGCAGGCATTTAAAGATGAAGCCGTCTTGATGGTGCTGGAGCAAGGTTATAGCGTTGCCGATGCGGCAAAGTCTCTTGGAGTTAGCACGAGCCTGCTTTACAACTGGAAGGAAAAACACGAAGCCCTGCAACAAGGCATCACCTTAGAAGAGTCTGAGCGTGATGAGTTGAAGCGATTGCGTAGAGAAAACAAAGAATTACGCATGGAAAAAGAAATTCTAAAAAAGGCAAGCGCCTTCTTTGCGAGAGAAATGAAGTAAGATTTCGTTTCATCAAACTGCAATCTCACCTGTTTCCCATAACACTGTTATGTCGAGTAATGAGTGTCAGTAAGTCAGGCTATTACGATTGGCATAAACGCCCTGCAAACGTGATAAGCGTTGAAACACTGAAGCTTTATCGCCTTGTTCGACAGCTATTTAAGCAAAGTCGAGGCAGCTTAGGGAATCGTGAAATGGTGAAGAAATTGCGCAAGGAAGGCTACCAGGTTGGTCGCTATCTCGTTCGTAAAATTATGCACCGCCTTCGACTCAAAGCAACCCAGCGATGTGCTTACAAGGTGACGACACAGCGAAAACACTCAGATGCAGTGGCTGATAACCTGTTAAACATGAACTTTAATCCAGTATCGGCTAATCAGGTCTGGGCGGGTGACGTGACCTATTTAAAGACGGGTGAAGGCTGGATGTACTTAGCTGTGGTGATGGATTTATATTCACGCCGGATTGTGGGATGGCGCATAGACAAACGCATGACCACAGATTTGATATCCAAGGCATTAATAAAAGCCTACAACCTGCGACAACCAGCGCGAGGGCTGGTATTTCACAGTGACCGAGGCTCGCAATATACCAGTAAACAATTCGGTAGGCTGCTATCGAGCTATGGTATCCGAGCCAGCATGGGTGATGTGGGTGCGTGTTGGGATAATGCCGTTGTTGAGCGATTCTTTGGTAGCTTGAAACACGATTGGATTTTTAAAGTTGCTCAACCAACAAGGGAGTTTATGAAGCAAGATGTGACGGCTTACATCAAATATTACAACTTGGAGCGACTTCATTCTGCTAATAACGATCTGTCACCTGTAGAGTTTGAGAATTCTCAAGTAAAAGTGTCCAGTTTGGGTTGACCAGTACAGGTTTACGCCGATATTTGTTTAGTAAAGAGGGCAAAACATTTAAAACGCTTGATGTAGATCTCTATGAGTTTTTGGTCTATCGCTTACTGCGTAACTCACTGGAAGCGGGTGATGTGTACGTTAAACATAGTAATGAATTTCGCCGCTTTGAAGATGACTTAATAAGTGATCTTAGATGGCAGGATAAAGAACAAGTATTGCAAGATATTGGATCTCCGATTTTATTGACCCCCATCCAAGATACTCTGGCAGTATTTCATACTATGTTAGCAGCACGTTATAGTGCGATAAACCAACACATTTCTGATGGGATCAACAAACATATTAAAGTGATGGGTGCTGCCGAAAAGCGTCGTTGGAAGCTGCTTTATCCGAGCAGTGATGAATCTGTTAATAGCGATTTTTACAGCCAGTTACCAGGAATTGGTATTGCGGATCTACTGTGGTTTGTTGCGGGTAATACTGGATTTTTAAATGCATTTACCCATGTATTAGATCGTTATGTAAAGCATGAAGCTGATCCCCGTGAAATTTTCGCCTGTATTGTTGCGATGGGAACAAACATGGGGTTAGCAAAAATGGCTGAGGTTTCAGGCCTTAGCTCAGCATCAATGGCGGGGACATCAAGAAATTATCTACGCTTGGAGACATTACGAGCGGCTAATGATGCGATTAGTAATGCGACCAGCCAGCTACCCGCATTTCATCTCTATGATATTCAGGACACACTTCATTCAAGTAGCGATGGCCAGCGGATGGAAACGCAAATTAACACCCTTAACGCTCAATATTCTCCTAAGTATTTTGGTTTACAGAAAGGTGCCAGCGCCTACACGTTGGTTGCAAATCATGTTCCTATAAATGCAAAGATTATTGGGACTCACGAACATGAAAGCCATTACGTTTTCGATTTATTGCATAACAATACCTCTGATATAAAGCCAGAACGGCATTCCACTGACACCCATGGCACCAATCAGGTTAATTTTTGGATTTTGCATGCATTTGGATATCATTTTGCACCTCGTTATCGTGATTTGCATAAGAAAATGGATACGTTAGTCGGCTCACAACATCCCAATGAGTGTGGTGACTGGCTAATAAAGCCTGCCCGAAAAACCAACGATGAATTGATTGAACGTGAATGGCCCAATATTCAACGTATCATGGCATCGCTAGCTCAAAAAGATGTTACTCAAGCCACGATTGTTCGCAAACTCACGAGCTATTCGCGTCAGAATCAGACCAAGAAAGCATTATGGGAGTTAGAAAATATATGCCGAACGCTATACATTCTCGACTTTGTCGACGATGTTGGTTTACGTCAATGTGTACAAAAAGCATTAAATCGTGGTGAAGCCTATCATCGTCTCAGGCGGGCAGTTGCATTCGTTAACGGTGGAAAATTCAGAGTAAAAACGGAAGAGGAGCAACAAATTTGGAATGAATGCTCTCGGCTCATCACCAACGCGGTCATTTACTACAACACAGTGCTGCTATCTCGTATCTATGAACAGAAGCAAACAGTAGGAGATCAAAACGCACTAGCTCAGCTTCACAGTATTTCGCCCGTTGCATGGCAGCACATCAATATGTATGGCAATTTTGAGTTTAGTCCATCAACCTCAAAAATAGATATCGATGCATTGGTTGCTCGATATGCTGAACCAGAATATTGGCAACAAGCGTTGACGGAGAACGAGAATTCAAGTGATGAATTTTAGAGCTTAAAGCTAACTTTACATTTTTGGCGCGTTGGGCAAATTTAGCCATAAAGTGTTACCTGACAATATTACCCCGCTGATAGTCACTGACGCGGGCTTCCGTAATCCATGGTTTCGAAAAGTCGAGCAGCTCGGTTGGTATTGGCTGGGTCGTGTCAGAGGATTAAGTGTCTATCGGCTGCATCCCTTCGGTCGCCAATTTTCGCTAAAAGCGCTTTATCCCAAAGCCAGTCGTCGCGCAAAACATGTTGGGCGAGTGGCGTTATCGGTAAAGAAACCCTTGTTATGCGAGATGGTATTGTTCAGGGCTCCAAGTAAAGGCAGAAAAGGTCAGCGAAGTACGACAACAGACTGTCACCATACGGCGCAATGGACGTATGAACTAACCGCCAAAGAGCCTTGGGCACTGGTGACCAACTTGACCATAGAAGCCATGTCGCCTCAAAAACTGGTTAATATTTACCAAAAACGGATGCAAATAGAAGAAACCTTTAGAGATTTAAAAAGCCCCGCTTATGGCTTTGGTTTACGTCATAGCAGAACACGTTATGCGGCGAGGATGGACATACTGCTATTGATAGCATTATTGGTACAACTGGCATTTTGGTGGGTAGGATTATACGGAGAAACACAGCAATTACAGCGGCACTTCCAAGCCAACACGGTAAAGAAAAGGAATGTGCTATCAACAATCAGGATGGGCAAAGAACTGCTGCGGCGACGGCATGACTACCCCATATCAGCAGATGATTTGCTTTGTGCTGCGAAGAAACTAGCCCAACTCTCATTAACTCATGGTTGTTGGGGCTATGAATTATGAGGGGATCCTACAGCGTGCTGCGGCTGTGGCATACCCGAGAAAATCGTTGAACGAACACTTTAGCTCATCTGCCAATTGCACCAAGACGGAAATTTCGGTGGTTTGTGGTTCAACCACCATACTGAAATTGTGATATAAGTTTAGTTACCTTTATCCTAGATTGTGGCACTGGTCTGTGATGATCTTGATCATCATCATTGGCCGTATTTTTATCCATCATTTCTCATTTCAATACCCTCAACTTCCGTATTTCGTTGTTTGGCCACATTAGCAGTCTGACCAAATTCGCATACTTTTACCTTTAAAATAGGGGTTCCATTGAATATTTATGTACACCTTAAATATTAAGGTATACACTTGTATTTGATCATTTAAGGAGGATTTAATGGATAGCATGCAGACTACAGAGACTTTTCAAGTGCTTAAAATAGGGGCTGATGCTTATATTAAGCGTCGTAACCAACGATTATTGTCTAATCATCGGAAAGATTTGCGAAAATTTACGCGTGCGGAAGCCTTTACCTATTTGGACATTGACGCAAAAACACTTGATAAATATGTAGCTACAGCGGATTTTGATCCAAGGCGGCATGAAGATTCTCAATGGCTAATCAACATCGAAGAAATGTATCAGTTAAGAGATTTGCTGCCAGAAAACTTGCGTAAAGCATCTAAATTTAAGCGCAGTGATAACCAAAAAATGCAGGTTATTGTTATACAAAATCAAAAAGGTGGTGTTGGTAAAACCGTTTCTGCTGCAACAATCGCTTCAGGCTTGGCTACAGAGTTTCATCAAGAGTATCGAGTAGGGCTTATTGATATGGATGGTCAAGCTACCTTATCCATGTATTACGCTCCAGAAGCGGATCTAGAAGGTTGTTTATCTGTAGGCGATCTCATGATGAACAATTTTGATCTTGATGAAGGTGAGACACTTGAACAAGTCGTTTCAAACGCATTCTTACCTACAACTATACCTAATCTCCGTATTTTGCCGGCATCACAAAGTGATAGAGCTATTGAAGGTTGGTTTCATGAACAAGTATTTGGTCAAAAGTTAACGTCTCCTTACTCTCTTTTGAACACGATTATCAATGCTGTTCAAGATGAATTTGATATCATCATTATAGATACCCCTCCCTCACTAGGTTATGCAACTTATAATGCATATTTTGCCGCAACCAGTGTAGTTTTCCCGTTGTCCATCACCGAAAACGACATTGATGCTACTTGTTCCTATTTTAGTTATATCCCTCAAGTGTGGGCTTTATTGGCTAATGCTAATCATCGTGGTTATGATTTTATGAAGATTTTAATTACAAATCATCGTGATAGCGCTACAACAACCGATCTAATGAATACCTTATACGATCATTTTGCGCCTTATATGTACTCAAATGAATTTAAACATAGTGAAGCTATCCGCCAGTCATCTTCGTTACTTTCAACCGTATTTGATATGTCTAAAAGCGAATACCCTAAAAGTAAAGCCACTTTCCAAAGTGCACAGCAAAATTGTTATGAAGTAACCAGTCAAGTCCTAAGAGATATTGTGAACGTATGGCGTGAACAGGAGCAAGCATAATGGCTAAAAAACGTGGCGCAATGAGCCCTCTAGGCAACGCTGTTGGTGCCGAAGAAGCACAAAAAAATGCAGCGAAAGCTAATATTGAGTCTTTAAAACGGCAAATAACAACTGAAATTCAGAAAGTAAGTGACGATGTAACGTTATCTCTTAAAAATCTATTTGGTCTTGAATCTGTAGGTAATAGCTTCCTATGGCAATTAGCTTCGGGTGCTACCGCTACATTTACCGAAGCAACATTATCATATGAACAAGTTCGCGATAGTACCTATGTAACGTTTGATGTTAACGGGCGTGACCAGGCATTATTAAATGCTGATTCTCTACAAGATCTTGATTCATTAGCCTTCCAGCAATTTTACCCTGCTGTCGCTAGAGAAGTGAATGGTAAACTCGATGTGCTAGATGGTTCTCGACGCCGAGCTTGGTTTTTATTGCAAAATGGTAAAGTTGATATCTTTCGCATATTGGTAACTAAAGATGATATTTCACTTTCAGACGCTAAAGCATTAGCTAAGCAGCTCCAAACCGCAAAAGAACATAACTTACGTGAAATAGGCCAACAATGCTTATCGTTGGAAAAAGCGAATCCTAAGATTACACAGGCTGAAGTAGCCGCTCAACTTGGAATGAGTCAGGCTGGTGTGAGTAAAGCTTTAAAAGCCGCTAAGGTGGATGAACGTTTGGTGAAGCTTTTTCCTGTGGCTAGTGACTTGTCACATACTGACTACGCCTTGCTGAATAAAGTTATGGAAGTATATGAATTTGAAGATGAATTAATAGAGTTTATCAATGATTTGACTCAGAAAATTGTCATTATTCAGGTTGAATATTCAAGGGCAGAGCGTAAATCAGCTATCATCAAAGCGATGAAATCAGAACTTCAGATCGCTAAGGATATGAAGAGTAAAGCACTGGTTAGTGTTACCAATCTTGCGACATTTGATAGCTCAGGCATTTACGCAAGAAAGCGTATTAAAGGGCGCAACTTCGCTTATGAATTTGGTCGATTGTCTCTAGATATTCAAAAACAATTAGATATTGCAATTGTAGATGTTTTGAAAAAAAATAAATTTAACACTACAGTTGATTAGGGTCTGTTGATCTTTGCTGTACAAATGTTCTTCAGCAATACATCGGCAGCCACATTAACATAAACGCCAGTGACACCATACTGGCGTAATTTCTTGCTAGCTTGTCATATCTTGTTGATATTGCTCGATAGTGTTTTATTCTTCCAAAAGCATTCTCCACTAAATGTCGATACCGATATAAGCACCAATCGACTCTTTCTTGAGGTGTATTCTTATAGCGGCGCCTTGGAATAACAGATTTCCCGCCTTTATTGGCGATAAGTTCACGAAAAGCATCGCTGTCATAACCTTTATCTGCAATGACGGTATCAACCTGCTTCAGGTGCTCAATTAAGCTGGGGGCGTGTGTAATATCGTGTTTTTGGCCTTCTGATAATTCGAAATAAATCGGTAATCCTCCGCTGTCGACGGCTAAGTGAATTTTGGTTGAATTACCGCCTCGACTTTTACCAATACTCTCATTACTTAGCGTCGCTGCACCTGCACTGTGCTGGTGAGCTCGCACTATCGAGCCATCAATAAAGACCCATTCTATATCAGCAAGGTTGGCTAAGGCCTTGAATAAATGTGCTAGAACGCCTTTCTTAGACCATAAATGAAACCGTCTAAAGACCGTGCTCCAATGACCGAACTCTTTAGGTAAATCTCGCCAAGGGATACCTGTTCTAAGGCGGTAAAGAATACCTTCGAATGTTTGTCTATGTTCAGGTTTGTCATAAACACGGCCTGTGCTTTTCATTAAATGAAATAGCTTTTCCCAGCGTGCATCGGTTAGCATAAGTCTTGGCATGGCTTGAGGTTATGGTTACTTTTGGCGAAGCAAATTATAACGTCTTGGCATGCTGTCTAAAAATCACTCTCGAAAGATCAACAGACCCTAGTCACTTCTGCCCAAAAAACATAGATTAGTGCTGATTATGAAGCTGATATTATTACTAATATCAGCTTTTACCGAAAATAAATTATATACAGTATAAAGATGAACTGAAGTTTTTAATTGCTTGTTCAATAAAACGCAACTTGAACAGGTAAATTCGGCTCTTTAGTTTAATCATTGGCTATAGATTTCATCATCGTTGCTTTACCCTAAGATAGACTATAGTCTGGTTTTAGCGCCGAACGCTGCCATTTCTCGTTAGTTTCTAGCTAACGCACTTTTGCCCAGCTTTAGCTCGCTTTCACCACTTACGTTAAGACTTTTACCACTGCTGTTTGGATAAATGATGAAAGTAAATTATACGATTTTTTATATTTTGTATTGGTCGTCTGATTTATTTTGATACGAATGAACCGTCATCTTTACTATCAGCGTAAATACCACAATAGAGGGATTATGTTCAGTTTTTTTATTAATATTTTCAAGTTATTAAAAGCTATTGTTGTTGGAGTGAAAAATGATCAGGATTTCCGTATTTTATTGTTTTTACTCGTTACAATACTAATTGGTTCAACTCTTTTCTATTCAAGTGTTGAGGGGTGGAGTAAAGTTGACGCACTGTATTTTTCAGTAATGACCATGTCAACAATCGGCTATGGTGATTTAGTACCAACAACTGACATGTCTAAAATATTTACCATCATTTTTTCCTTTCTAAGTATTGGTATTTTTGTATCATTAAATACAAAAATAGTTGTAATGACATTGAATCAAAAAAAACAAAAATTGTTTGATAGAAAGCTTAGAAAGGATAATGAGGAAGTTAAAAAACACACCCAAAGCAACACCTAAAAGCGTCGATATCTCACAACAAAGGTAAATGAGTTAGACATTAAGCGTTTAACAACAAGTCTTTATGTCGTCTCCTTGTATAGAATGTCGATTTGTCTTGTTGTGGGTAATTAGTTTGATTTGCACTCAATTTACTCTCTAGCCACTTTGTATCAGTCGCGTTAAGGTGTTATCCACTATTGAAGCTTGATAGTGAACAGGAAGAAAAATGTTAATGTTTTAACATGGTTAGCTAAACTTACCTCGTAAAGTACTATATTTTCAAAAGGTTAACTGATATGAAAACTAGCGCCGTAGTTAATTTACTAATAGCTTTATTTATAGCCGTTCCTGCTACTGCACAGGAACAGGGAAAATCAATTACGGTCTTTACTGCGAAAAAGATCGTCACTATGGATCCAACTCAACCGACTGCAACTGCAATTGCTGTTCGAGATGGGATGATACTTGGGGTTGGTTCACTGCAAGATCTTGCGCCCTGGCTAAAAGGTAGCATGTACACCATCAATGACCAGTTCAAAGAGAATGTTATATTGCCTGGTTTTATCGATCCACATATGCATCCGATGCTTGGTGCAATTGCCTTCCAAACCGTATGGATTACCCCTGAACCTTGGAATGTCATGGGTCATAAGACACCTGCAACCATAGGTGAAAAAGCGTATCGTGCGACCCTCAAAAAAGCGTTTGACTCTCGCGACCCAAATGCTCCAATTTTTATGACTTGGGGCTTCAGCTCTGATACGCATGGGGAGTTGTCAGGCAGACTATTAGATGACATCTCTAAGGATGTTCCCATTCTTGTATTGCAACGTTCATTGCATGAAGCTTATATCAACACACCTCTTTTAACGTTACTAAAGACTAAGGGATTGAACCCAAATAAATTTAAAGACCACTTACAAATTGATTGGAGTAAGAACCACTTTTGGGAAGATGGTTTGTTCAGTGTTGTGCTGCCCTTTATGTCTAGTTTCCTACTCGATCCCAACGCGGCCGATCCGGGGTATTTAAAAACGCGTGACTATCTGACTTACAACGGGGTAACAACGGTCGCGGATATGAATACCGGCGGCACAAATTGGGAGCTCGAAATATCTGCCCTGAAACGTAACTTAGATACGCCCGAATCTCCTATCAGAGTTCGGCTGACACCTGATGTTATGAAACTGGCTGCTGCTTTAAAAAGTCCGGAAGCGGCAATGACATTAGTCAACCAAATGAAACAACATAATACTGACAACCTGGTTTTCAATGGTGGTATTAAACTATTTGCTGATGGCGCGATGTTTTCGCAAGCAATGCAAATTAATGCCCCAGGTTATATCGACGGTCACAAAGGTGAGTGGATAACCCAACCCTCATCCTTTGTCGAATTTGCTCGCAGCTACTGGAATGCTGGTTATCAAATCCATGTTCATACTAATGGCGACGGCGGTGCGAAGATGGTTCTCGATACTTTGCAAGAATTGGAAAATGATAAACCACGAGCCGATCATCGTTTCACTGTTGAACATTATGGTTACGCTGATGATGGTACTTCACGCCGAATCGCAAAATTAGACGCTCAGGTTTCAGCTAATCCCTTCTACCTTTTTGATTTGGGTGATCGGTATGCTGAAAATGGACTTGGTTTCGATCGCGCGGCTCGTATTGCGCCTTTGGGCGGTTTGGCTAGCCGTAATGTGCCCGTAGCGCTACACTCTGATTTCCCTATGGCACCTGCAGAGCCACTATTTCTTGCTTGGACCGCTATGTCGCGGGAAACATTGTCAGGTAAGGTTTTTTCCCCCTCCGAGCGATTGACTCTCGATCAGGCCATTCGTGCCATTACAATTGATGCAGCCTACATGATTGGGATGGAAAATGAGGTAGGCAGTATCGAAGCTGGCAAGTTGGCCGATTTTGCTGTACTCGATAAAGATCCCTATGAAGTCGGTATGAAAGGACTTCGTGATATTAAGGTGTGGGGGACAGTGTTTAGGGGAAAAGTGCACCAGGCGAAGAAATGAGCCTGAACAATTATCTTACCGTGCTTAACGTTGAATCACTCTAAGACAGACTGATTAGCTTACTCGCTTTAGGCGGGGAACGAAAACCAATGAGTTGCCAGAGCGGGGAAGCTTATAACATTTAACGGTAATGTTAATTGCCAATAATAAGATGAAACCCTTAGACTCGGAAAAGATCTTCCGGTCTAAAGGTTCCACTTTCGTAACGGCTAATGAGAATGATGTAAGACTCCTGCAGCGACCATTGCTGTTGTGGCTACAGCTTGGCAACGAGGAGAGTCAATACAACCACCATGGTTAACCTTGTCACTTGTTTGTTGTTCATTTCGTTTGTATACCGTTTTGCCTTCTTTAATCGTTTCAATTATCTGAATATCAGCCAGTTTTTCTGCGGGTATTGTTAGTGGGTTATCAGATAAAATTACCAAATCTGCCAGTTTGCCTACTTCCAGTGAGCCTTTACTCTCTTCCTCTTTATACTGGGTGGCCGCCCAAATGGTTTGAGATTTTAAGCCCTCCAATGGTGATGCTTTTTGCGCTGGGCCTAATACTCGCCCTGTTCGACTGATACGATTTACCGTTGCAGAGTAAACACGCATTGAATTTGGAAGTGCAACTGGAGAGTCATGGTGAGAGGTGTAAATCATGCCTAACTCTCTTGCCCAACCCGTGGGGGAAATATTTTGGGCCCTTTCTTTACCTAATACCGAGTCCATATGCCAATCGCCC
This sequence comes from Shewanella oneidensis MR-1, assembly GCF_000146165.2. Taxonomy (NCBI): domain Bacteria; kingdom Pseudomonadati; phylum Pseudomonadota; class Gammaproteobacteria; order Alteromonadales; family Shewanellaceae; genus Shewanella; species Shewanella oneidensis. The sequence continues at coordinate 80,176 of NC_004349.1, forward strand.
CAGTAGAAGGTATGCATGGGAAAGAAAGAAGGGAATACGCCGAGACGCTTAAAGCGCTCAATCTGATCTTGACGTGCCGTTTGTGCATGAATAGCGACAAAACCCCGATCGGGTTTCCCATATATTTTCTCGCTAGCTTCAATCCCTTTTAGTAGTTGATCTATCGCGGCATCGCCATTGACATGGGTGAGTAATTGCCAGCCTTTACTTTGAGCTAAGGCAATATATTCTGCCGCTTTTTCATCACTCATACTCGGATAGCCTTTATAATCAGGCTCTTGTCCTACGGGGGGAATTAAGTAAGGTTTTGTTAACCAAGCAGTCTTTCCTTGAGGTGAACCATCGAGATTTAACTTGGCTCCCGCTACACGAAACCCGTTGTTATAGTGAGCAGAAAAATAGGGAGGAGCAATAACTTCCTGCGCGGTTTGAATATCAGGATAAGCGGCGACATCAATCGGCAATTTTTGTTGCTGTGCTAGGTTATACATGGTTTTTACAGCGGAGCTTGAGGCTCGACCTTCTTGAGCCGTGGTATAACCAAAGCTAGCATAGAGCTTCATTCCTGCATTGAAAATGGCCTCATTTTCTGTTTCATTTAATTTGGCAAATAGCGGCAGCAGAGTGCCAAAAAATGCGGTTTCCTCTAATACGCCATTTGGGGTTTTTCCATCGGCCTCTCGGCGAATTTTGCCTCCTTCAGGATCTTTACTGTTCGAGTTAAAGCCTGCGAGCGTCAATGCTTTGGTATTTAAAGTGGCTAAGTGACCTGATTGGTGGATGATAAGAATGGGAATATCATTAGATACTGCATCTAATTCTTGGCGCGTTGGATGTCTTTGTTCAGCCAATTGCGAATCGTCATACCCAAATCCGAGTATGATGCCGTGCTTGGCATTTTCGGGTTTCTTGGCCCAAACCGTTAACTCCCGTTGAAGTGCGGCAATATCATTCACGTGCCCATCTGGAAGAGCGAGTAGGTTTGCTGATAGCGCTTGGATCCCTGTGTTGAATACATGACCGTGTCCATCTATAAACCCTGGGATAAGTGTTTTACCGTTTAGATTGACCACTTGGGTATTGCTACCCTTTAGCTTCAATAAATCAGATGTCTTGCCTAGGGCGAGAATTCGCCCATTCTTCACTGCTAATGCCTCGGCTGTAGGGGCTGAATCGGTTACTGTCACAATGTTGCCGCCAATATAAATGGTTTCGGCATCGGTTTTTGGGGGGCTTGATGCATGAACGAATGGACTCAAGCTTAAACAGACAACAACTGACGATATGAACTTCATTGAGTGGCTCCGTGTGATACTTCACTATAAGATTGTACGCGTTACTATTGTAAGTGATTACATAATGGTTAGATTCATTTTAGTATGTAATAAAGGCGTTGTTGATTAAATCATTTCATAGAACGTAATCGTTCCAAGACTTCTGGTCGATTAAGCAACTTGCTGGCGAACGGGCATACCCAATCTAATGACGTTGCTCATCGAGGGCGTTCAAAATTCTGTGTCAGGCTAATTTTTAAATTTCTAGCACGCTATCTAAACGTCCTTCAAAATAAATCGCTAACTGAGATAAACAAAGGCTCCAATTGTGGATTGGCATAGTCCATTTATCTGAGGCGTTTAATATGCCTGCGTAAAGTAGCTTCAACAAGCTATTTTCATTAGGAAATGCACCTTTGGTTTTGGTGAGCTTTCTAAATTGGCGATGTACAGCCTCAACCGCATTGGTCGTGTAAATCACTTTCCTGATATGTTCTGGGTACTTAAAATAATGGGACAAATTATGCCATTTGCGACGCCAAGAGTTGATTACCAACGGATAAGCATCACCCCATTTGGCCTCCAGTTCGTCCAATGCCATCTCTGCGGCTTCTTTACTCACGGCTCGATACACAGGCTTTAAATCAGCCATAAACGCTTTCTGATTTTTTGAGGCGACATACTTCATTGAGTTGCGGATCTGGTGGATAACGCATAGCTGTGTTTCCGTATGAGGGAAGATACTGGCTATGGCCTCAGGGAAACCGGTCAAGCCGTCAACACAGGCGATAAGAATATCTTTTACACCACGATTATTCAGATCGGTCAGTACGGATAGCCAGTAATTAGCGCCTTCATTTTCGGATAAGTGAAGCCCTAAAATTTCCTTTTTTCCTTTCATATTAAGCGCTAACAATGTGTAAACGGCTTTACTGACGTAACGCCCATCCTCTTTGACTTTATAATGTATCGCATCAAGCCACACGATAGGATAATGGCTATCTAATGGGCGCTGCTGCCACGCTTTAAGTTCGGGGATGAGTTTGTCAGTGATAGCACTGACTGTTGCGTTAGACACATTGAGCCCATACATATCTTCAACATGTTGATTAATATCGCGATAGCTCATACCTATACTGAACATCGACAACACTTTACGTTCGATTTCATCGGTTAGTGTAGTTTGATTTTTCTTAATCAACTGAGGCTCAAAGGTGCCATTGCGGTCTCTAGGCGCGTCTAACTCAAAGTTACCGGACGGATGCTTAATGGTCTTAGGGGTTTTGCCATTTTTACGATTAGGCTGAGGATCATGTGCTAAATGCTGCTCAAGCTCAGCCCTGAAGAATCCCCTGATGATTTTCAGATAAATCATTAAATTAGAGTGAACTTGCACCTTGAAGTGTGATCAGATGGAAGTGCGAACAAACATCAATCACAGGGCATCAAGGTGCAAGTGTTAACTATCTTACATCAATCTCTCTATCAACATTGTCCAGAAATCCATCAAAAGCGACTGAATACACTCATGGTCGCCTGCAAAGCCCTCATCAACGCGGATTGTCTCACCCTCACGCATTTAGGGCGGCACATTGATGGCACCAGCACTCATACTAAACACTCAATAAAACGCATGGATAGATTATTGGGCAACCCGCACCTTCACCATGAAAGACTGGCTGTTTATCAGTGGCATGCAAAGTGGCTGCTAACAGCACATACGATGCCGACCATACTGGTGGATTGGTCTGATATGCGTGAAGGTCGTGAACTGATTGCACTACGCGCCTCTATTGCGATTAAGGGCCGCTCTATCACGCTCTACGAGCGAACATTTCCGTTAGTACTACAAGGCACACAAACTGCCCATAATCAGTTTCTGAATGAACTCCATAAAGTGTTACCTGACAATATTACCCCGCTGATAGTCACTGACGCGGGCTTCCGTAATCCATGGTTTCGAAAAGTCGAGCAGCTCGGTTGGTATTGGCTGGGTCGTGTCAGAGGATTAAGTGTCTATCGGCTGCACCCCTTCGGTCGCCAATTTTCGCTAAAAGCGCTTTATCCCAAAGCCAGTCGTCGCGCAAAACATGTTGGGCGAGTGGCGTTATCGGTAAAGAAACCCTTGTTATGCGAGATGGTATTGTTCAGGGCTCCAAGTAAAGGCAGAAAAGGTCAGCGAAGTACGACAACAGACTGTCACCATACGGCGCAATGGACGTATGAACTGACCGCCAAAGAGCCTTGGGCACTGGTGACCAACTTGACCATAGAAGCCATGTCGCCTCAAAAACTGGTTAATATTTACCAAAAACGGATGCAAATAGAAGAAACCTTTAGAGATTTAAAAAGCCCCGCTTATGGCTTTGGTTTACGTCATAGCAGAACACGTTATGCGGCGAGGATGGACATACTGCTATTGATAGCATTATTGGTACAACTGGCATTTTGGTGGGTAGGATTATACGGAGAAACACAGCAATTACAGCGGCACTTCCAAGCCAACACGGTAAAGAAAAGGAATGTGCTATCAACAATCAGGATGGGCAAAGAACTGCTGCGGCGACGGCATGACTACCCCATATCAGCAGATGATTTGCTTTGTGCTGCGAAGAAACTAGCCCAACTCTCATTAACTCATGGTTGTTGGGGCTATGAATTATGAGGGGATCCTACAGAGCTCAGCCTGGAGAGCCGCTTCAGTGAGTTGCTTGATCAGTGGGCCAAGAATGCTGTCTTTACCTGTGAGGCTTTTACCTGACTGCAGATCTTTAAGGGCTTGTTCGAAGTTAAAAGGTTGGGTCATGTGTCATTCCTGTTTTTGAATATTTTACTGAAATGACACAGAATTATGAACACTACCTGCTCATCGCCTTCACACCTGCCAACGCCTCTGCGACTTGCCCATTTTAGCATTGGACTATTCAAGGTTCTGTCGCAAAGTTGACAATAAGAGTTTAACAGTGAATGATCTTTCGATATGAATTTGGAGCATCCACTGCATGCCCCTCAATTTTTCTGGCAGACATTTTCCATCTGATATCATCATGCAAGCGCTACGATATTACCTTGCCTATAAACTTAGTTACCGTGAAATTGAGGAAATGTTCGCAGAGCGAAACATTCATTTTGACCACTCAACACTGAACCGCTGGGTTATCAAATATGCACCTCTGCTCGAAGCCATATTCAGGAAGAAAAAGCGTCCAATATCTGGCTCGTGGCGAATGGATGAAACTTACATAAAAATGAAGGGGCAGTGGGCTTACTATTATCGTGCAGTGGATAAATTCAGCGCGGTGATTGATTTTTACTTGAGTGAAACCCGTGATGAGAAGGCCGCACACGCTTTTTTCACTAAAGCTATCAATCAACATGGCTTACCTGAGAAGGTGGTTATTGATAAAAGTGGCGCCAATGCTGCAGCGTTAGATACTGTTAACATTCGGCTGTGGCTATCAGGATGTATGCTCTTTATGATTGAGGTGCTTACCGTTAAATATTTGAATAATATTGTCGAGCAAAGCCACCGAAAAGTGAAGGGTAAAATTAATGCCTAGGCTGGAAGTCTTGGGAAGGGGCTGAGTCAACACTGGCTGGCGTTGAGCTTTGGTCCATGATTAAGTTGGGGCAAATGGACACGGCTCAAATGATGACCCCGTGGGAACAATTTTATTCTTTAACGGCCTAGTTGTATCTGAAGGATACTGCCCCTTCAATTTGGAGCGGCAAGATCTCAGTTTGCGACAGAACCGCTTAAGTCACCAATGCCGCTTCAGTGAGTTTAAGGCCCGTAAGGTCTTTACTATCACGCAGAAATTTGAACACTACCATTCCGTTTTCACCATTTTCAAAATATTAAATTGGAGATTTTATGTTTAAAAACATGACTTTAGCACAGAGATTGATCTCTGTTTTTTTTATTCTTTCTTTACTTGTTTTGGGGGTAGCTTGGTTTTCAGTTGTTCAACTTGCTGGTTTGCATAGTAATACAACTAAAATTACTGAGAATCTGATCCCTTCTATTCGTTCGTCCGCTCAAATGCATATTGCCTTGCTTGATGCACGGCGTAACGAATTGAATATGGTTATTGACGTGATGACACACGATTCCGCAGCAATAGAGATTAGCAAACAGCGCTTTGAGACAGCCAAAAGCGAATTTGAAGCTGGCGCCCAACAATATGCCAAACTGAATTTTGTGTCTGAGCAAGATGAACAACTGTTTATTAAACTTGGCGAGGCTGCCGAAAAATATTTCTCTGCACACTCGTCATTGGTTTCTGCGATTGACCAAGGAGATATGGCAAGTGCAAATATAATGATCAAAACATTGACCAGACAGACTTTAGAGGTAGCAGGTGAAGAAACGATGAATTTGCGACATGAAAATGATCGCGCTGCACAGGAGATGGTATTACAGAGTGAGAATGCCTATAAAACAGCCAAAATGCTCAGCATTATAGTGGGTTTTAGTACAATATTTTTTGTGGTGGTTATGGCATTTTTGCTGATTCGTCAGATCCAAAACCCCATAATGTGGTTATTGAAACAAACTCATGAGGTATCTGCTGGCAACTTAACGAATAAACTCAACATGAATGCGTTTGCCCGTGATGAGTTTGGTCAGTTGGCAGAGAGTTTTAACGAGATGCAAGATAACTTGCATATGTTGGTTAGCGAGGTTTCTAACTCTATAGTACAACTTAGCTCCGCAGCGGAAGAGATCAGTTCAGTTGCTTTGCATTCTTCCAACAATATGGAGACTCAGCAAAATGAGTTAAACCAGTTGGCAACCGCAATGCATGAGATGCAGGCTACTGTGCAAGACGTCGCTCGTAATACCAACGATGCCGCTAATGCAGCGACACAGGCAAGTGACACCGCTACACAAGGTAGTGAAACTGTGAATGACTCGATTGTACGAATTGATAAGGTTGCCGGAGCAATAGAAGCAACTGCTGTAGTGATCCGCAAATTAGGAGATGATAGTCGTAATATCGGGATGGTCTTGGAGGTGATCCAAGGTATCGCAGAACAAACCAACTTGTTAGCATTGAATGCGGCCATTGAAGCTGCAAGGGCTGGCGAGCAAGGTAGAGGGTTTGCTGTTGTGGCTGATGAGGTACGAACACTAGCTAAACGGACACAGGACTCAACCTCTCACATCAATAGTATCATTTCTGAATTACAGCTACGGGCCAATGAAGCAGAGGAAACAATGCAACAAAGCCAAGAGATGATGATAGAAACTGTTTGCAAGGCAAGAGAAGCTGGTGAGTCGATTGCTAAAATAAGCAGCTCAGTGAGTTGTATTTCTCAAATGAATATTCAGATTGCTACCGCAACGGAAGAACAGGGAGCCGTAAGCGAAGAGCTAAACCGTAATGTGGCAAATATTAGCGGGGCTTCCGAAGATGTGGCAACCGGCGCGAAACAGATGGCAATGGCATGTAACGATTTAAGTCATCTGGCCACGCAGTTACAGGATATGGTGAAGAAGTTTCATATTTAACCGACTTTGTTTCCTAAATAACTTGAGATCGGTTTAACGAACCATAACGGTAGTGTTCATAATTCTGTGTCATTCCTGTTTTTGAATATTTTACTGAAATGACACAGAATTATGAACACTACCATGGTTGTAGGCCTCAATCATCATTTGTACATGATGATAAGAACATTTATCCAATTAAATTTTTCTTTTCTACATCTGAAATTCTTGAATCATTTAATGATTTTGAAGATGAGTCATTGCCCGATAGTTTCAGAAAGTATGAAATGTTATCTTTTGCTTATGATCCTGGCTCTGACATCTATTCTATCTCTTTGAGTAAAGTTGATTTTGGTAAAGTGTATTTTTATGTCTTACATGAAGACGCTGAGATTTTTGGTATATGGAGTTCATTTCAGTTATTTATTGAGTCGATAGTTGATGATTCTAATGTGTAATTAATAAAAGCCGGAAATGTTTGATGATGTTTTCCGTTTTTGTCTGTCATTACGCTAATATCTAGTATGTTGGTGTGTAGTGGCATAGTGCTCTTGGGTACTTTAGCCCTGAAAACTTTGAATTAAAAATTAGTGTTTAACAAAGTGTCCACTATTACTGGGTCAGATCTTTTGCTAATTAATCAATATTTTCGGACACTTCTTTAATGAAACTCATATATTCTCCGCTCATTGGTACTTCGAAAGATAAAAGGCAGGCTAAAAATCTGACAAAAAATTCAAACAAAACAACCGTAACATCGCATTTCAATGAGACAGAAAACGCTGCGCGTTGACTGCCCCATCTTTAGCCGTTTGTTAAAAAATTTAGACTACTTTATAAACCTAACATATAATGTCCCTTTAGCTATATAACCACAAGCATATGAAACATAAGAATATTAGTGAAACGATTAATACGATATCTTCAGATCGTCTTAACAGTGATAGAAACTACTTTAATCTCACATCAAATGAAGAATGCTTAGGTCTATAATTGTGGAACTATGCACTCTCTGCATCATTTTTCAAACTAATTAGTATCTTTGAAGTAGCCTTACGGAACACTATTCATAGAGAACTATCACTGAAGCAAACCGTCAACAAGGGCACGCGTTTGATAATGATAGGTATGAATACCTAATCGCACAAAATCATTTACAAGAAAAAACTGTAGAACTTATTCGAAAAATGACCATCTTAGGTCAAAAAGAAGGCAAGTGGCTAGAGTTACCGGAGTAGATCATAGCAATCAAGGTTCCCTAGGGACTCAATGTCAAAATTAGATTATTAATCTAATTTTTAATTTGATAAAAATGCAAAAAAAAACCTTTTATTACATGATGTTAGTGAGTAATAAAAAGTTTATAACCTTTTACTATAATTGTGATTAATCTTCAACCATGATTACCTCAAAGCATTTACGCATTAACTAGTGAATTATTTATTATTTATTATTTATTCATCCATGGTGGTGCATAGCTGTTACATTCTATGAACTTGATTAATCTTATGATGACTTTGGGTTGTAAAATTTTACACGTTTCAACATTGTGTGCACTGTGTACATGGTCTTCAATAGCATTAGATGGATGTTAATATGTTTTTCTTGATTTTTTAATTCTAGAAATATGATGGCCAGCTGCGAAAATGATGTTGAGTTAATACTTTAGTAGATAAATGAAAAGTTAATTTATCATTTCAATATATCTTTGGCATTAATTTGTTATGAATAACTCATGTTGGAGGGGTATATATAAATAATATCTCGCCGAAAAAGTTTGTTATTGAGTTATTAAGCATTTCAATAAATGGAGAAGGCATGAAAGTTCAAAATCAAGCTATCATTACGTTTAAAAATATATCACCATCAAACAAGATGCAATGCAATGCTATCTGCTGCTTATCATGCGGAAAATGTGATAATAATATCATTCCTTATATTGAAAAGCATTCTTTATCTCCATCAGATGCAATAGAGCATGTTAGAAATCTTAATGAGAATGCCATGAGGGCACTTTGTTTATTAATATGCAATAAGTATTCATCTTACGATGAGCTAATTCATCATATTTGGGAAGGCCGTATTGTTGGCTCTGGTAGTTTGCCAGTTGTAATACATGAGGTCAGATTGTTTTTAAAAAAATGTCCATCTTTAAAGGTCGTGAATGTAAGAACAAAGGGGTACATGCTAGTCGAAACTAACTAGCTTAAATATATCGGAGAGCTTATGTTAAATACACGCTTAGAGCTAAATAAACGCATTGATAATAATGTGCAATTGAAATATACCGAACAAAAAATATTTGGTAATTCAAAAGAGATCATAGGATGTGAGGTTTTACTTGATTTTGAATATGCAAAAAAAAATCAAGTTGCATGGAAATATTTGACAATGATGCATAATGGTGCATCTTTGTTATCACTGATTGTTTATGTTAATGAAAGTATATTGCGTTATGTTAAATCAAATATTAATAAAGTTTTTATTAATGTCGAAAGAATTAGTCTTTGTAATTCACGGCACGTTGGTTTAATAACCAGGCTTAATGAAAAAATGTCAGAACACAACATAAGTTTGATTGTAGAAATAACTGAGAGAGGTTCGGATATACCATTTGTTGAAATTAAGAATGGATTGAAATCGCTTCAATGTAGTCATGTAAAGTTAGCAATGGATGATTATGATTATAAAAAAACAGATTTTAGATCTGATGAAATATTTGATTACGACTATATCAAAGTTGATTTTCCAAAAACAAAAGCTGAACTTGATAGTTTTAATAATTTTGTTTTTTTAACATCAATGTTTACATGTTTAATTGTTGAAAGAATTGAAAATGAAAATGATTTTTTTAGCGTTAAAAACAATCGAATCTGGGGATATCAAGGATTTGCTTTTTGTCAAAAAGAATCTTTTGAAGGCTGGTCCGATAACACGAGTGATAACAACGTATTTTAAATTGGAAAACATTGACGCAGCGCGACTTACTTCTTGATACAAAGGTAGACAAATGCCTATTGCGGATAATGCCACTAAGGATGTTCGCGCAAAAAATCTTCGTATTGGAATTATCGTTTCTACTACTACGTTGTTATATGAAAGTTGATAATAAGTATCATTCATGGTAAGGGGAGTGCGTTTATGATAAATAAACACTATATATCCTCTCTTATCCCCGCAGCACTATTAGGTTTTTTCTTGGTGGGCTGTAGCGGTGAGAGTCGTAACAATTTCATTGATCCAGATGCTGCCCGCTTAGTGGCACATCCACAAGTATTTGTACTCAAACAAGGTGAGACCCAGCGCGTTGATTTAACTCAATCGGTGGTTGCAAAAAATGTTGCTAGTTGGAAAATAGCCGACCTAGACGATAAGACTGGATTGGGCACAATACTTAACCCGCAAGCGACATATTTTGACTACCAAGCCACTCAGTCGGGGGCGGGTTCATTTAATTACACGGTCAAAGGTGACAACCTCACTGCGACCTCTCAAATCGTGTTAGCCGTCAATGCGGGTGAAACCCCAGGCAACAATATTCCAGTTGCCGATAATATCACCTTAAGTACGTTCAATAATGTCGATGCGATTATTGATTTGTCTGCCTATATTACGGATGCAGACGGTGACACGCTGCGCATCAATAAACTGGTTTCTGCATCGAATCGCTTTACGTTAAATGGCTTTCAAGTCACCTTTGCGCCCGATGGCTTTGTAGGGGTAGACCAAGCAGTTTACAGTGTTGACGATGGCCGTGGTGGCTATGCGTTAGCCTACATTGTAGTGACATCAAATGATGCCAATCCGCCAGCGCCTAATACCGCGCCGGTGGCTAAAGATGATAGCCTGTCAATGGATGTGGCTAAGCAGTCGGTATTAAACATCAACCTGAGTGGCCTTATCAGTGATGCGGATGGCGATAGCCTTAAGGTGGTTACGCTGTACAGTCATAATGACCGCGCAGTGCTCAAGGAAAATGCGAGTGTTGACTATACGCCAGGCAATTTCCGCGGCGTGGATCAGTTTACTTATTTAGTGTCTGACGGCAAAGGCGGCTATGATCTCGGCACGGTGACGGTCACAGTGGGTGACTCAACCCCACCGACCCCTCCGACGCCCTCGCTTGTTGCCTATCAACAAGCCTTTGTATTAGATGTAGACCAACTGCAGACGATTGATGTTACCCAATCTGTCACCAGTGAACACCTTGATGCTTGGTCACTGACCACAGTGCAAGACAGTACTAATCTGGGCGTGGTTTCAGCAAAAACAGCAACGACATTTAATTACTTAGCCCAAACGCCTGGCGTTGCTCAAATTGACTATAGCGTGCAAGGCGGCAGCTTATCGGCAAACTCAACCATTACGGTTGCCATCAACGCCCCTGTCACGCCAGATAATCATCGCCCTGAAGCGCAAGACACACAGCTTGAGACGTTGAATAACGCCAGCAAGACGATTGATTTGCAGGGCAAAATTAGCGATGTAGATGGCGATACGCTTTCGATAACACTGCACGGCAGCGCTCGTTTTAGCCTGAATGGTACTCAAGTGACCTTTACTCCCAACGGATTTGTTGGCTTGGATCAAGCCGTCTATAGCGTTGAGGATGGTAAAGGGGGCTATGCCCTAGCCAATATTGTGGCGATATCTGAGGACGCTAATCCGCCTGTTCCCAACATGGCGCCTACGGCGAATGATGCACAATTTACCCTTGATGTGGCCAAAAATGTGACATTCAACATCGATTTGGTGGCGCAACGTTTAATTGCGGATGCGGACGGAGATGCGCTCTCTATCGCACATATCTACACCGCCAATAATCGTGCCACCAAACAAGGTGCGACAGGCATCACTTATACCCCTGGCGCATTTCGTGGTGTAGACCAATTTACTTATGTGATTACCGATGGCAAGGATGGCTATGCCATAAATGCCATTACGGTGGTTGTTAATGACAGCACGCCTGCAAATAAAATTCCAACTGCAGGGCCTGTTACTGCCAAGATGTTGCACAATGACCCAGCTATCACCATTTCAGTCAACAGCGCTGTTAGTGATGCCGATGGTGATACACTGAAAATCGTAAGTATCTCTGGCGCACTAGGCCAAGCCAGTATCAACCCTGCTAACGCGTTAGAAATGTTGTATGAACCGAAGGGCTTTGTGGGAACTGACCGTTTTGTGTATGTCGTCAGTGACGATAACGGCGGCTATGCAATGGGTGAAGTGACGGTAACGGTCACCGACAGCAACCCTACTGCGCCAGTGGCTAACACGGTGCAAGAAAATACCTTGCTGGATACACCTATCAACATTGACCTGTCGGCTTATATTTCCGACAAGGAAACCGAAACGGCGAATTTAGTCATTAGCAATGTGACTAATGCAACATCGCCAGCAGTCGCGACCTTAAGTGGTCAAACCGTCATTTATACACCAAATGGCTTTACCGGTAATGATATTTTAACCTACACAGTTACTGATGGCCGCCACAGTACCAATGGTACAATCGTGATTAGCGTTAATGCCCATGGCGCGCACGCCATCCAAGCGGACAACCTAGAGGGCGGCACTGAGCCTAACGCACCATTCATCCATGACTTAAGTGCATTAATTAGCACCACCGACCCCACGGCAGGCGAGTTAATTGTTGTTAATGCCATTGGTGGTGCACTAGGTACTGCGACAGTCACCAATAATATTTTAACTTACACCCCTAAGTTGGGCGTCTTTGGTAAAGACAGGCTAATTTATACCGTAAAAGACAGCCATAACCCTGCTCATTATACGCAAGGAACGATTTCTATCACAATTTTTGCACCAGCCAAGCCTGAAATTACCAAGCTTGAAGCTAAAAAAGAAACCGATGGTTATCTGAAAGCCTATGTGACATGCCGAACTTGCGATGTAACGCAGTATAAGTACGCGTGGATAATTAACGGCCTTACCAAAAGCACCGGAGAAACCTATATCCCTACCGCTGCAGATGATGGTTTTAATATACGGCTTGAAGTGACAGGGCAAGATGCCTATGGCCAAGTGACCGAAATGCAGTATGTAGTGTATGCCTTCAGTAAAGTTGAGACAATTTTTTCAGATATGTACGCATTTGCTGCACTGAAAACTGATGGCTCAGTGGTCACTTGGGGGTACTCAGACTATGGCGGAGATAGCAGCAGCGTGGCAGGGCAGCTGACGTCCGGCGTTAAGGTGATTGACTCAACTAGCAGTGCATTTGCAGCCATCAAAGAGGATGGCAGCGTGGTCACTTGGGGGGACTCACCCTATGGCGGAGATAGCAGCAGCGTGGCAGGGAAACTGACCTCCGGCGTTAAGGTGATTTACTCAAATAGCAGTGCATTTGCAGCCGTCAAACAGGATGGCAGCGTGGTCACTTGGGGGAGCTATGGCGGAGATAGCAGCAGCGTGGCAGGGCAACTGACGTCCGGCGTTAAGGTGATTTACTCAACTGACAGTGAATTCGGTGCATTTGCAGCCGTCAAAGAGGATGGCAGCGTGGTCACTTGGGGGAACTCACCCTATGGCGGAGATAGCAGCAGCGTGGCTGGGCAACTGACCTCCGGTGTTAAGGTGATTTACTCAACTAACAATGCATTTGCAGCCGTCAAAGAGGATGGCAGCGTGGTCACTTGGGGGGACTCAGGCGCTGGCGGAGATAGCAGCAGCGTGGCAGGGCAACTGACCTCCGGTGTTAAGGTGATTTACTCAACTAACAATGCATTTGCAGCCGTCAAAGAGGATGGCAGCGTGGTCACTTGGGGGGGCTATGGCGGAGATAGCAGCAGCGTGGCAGGGCAACTGACGTCCGGCGTTAAGGTGATTTACTCAACTAACAATGCATTTGCAGCCGTCAAAGAGGATGGCAGCGTGGTCACTTGGGGGGACTCAGGCAATGGCGGAGATAGCAGTAGCGTGGCAGGGCAGCTGACGTCCGGCGTTAAGGTGATTGACTCAACTTACAGTGCATTTGCAGCCGTCAAAGAGGATGGCAGCGTGGTCGCTTGGGGGAACTCAGGCTATGGCGGAGATAGCAGTAGCGTGGCAGGGCAACTGACGTCCGGTGTTAAGGTGATTGACTCAACTACCAGTGCATTTGCAGTCGTCAAAGAGGATGGCAGCGTGGTCACTTGGGGGGGCTCATTCTATGGCGGAGATAGCAGCAGCGTGGCAGGACAGCTGACGTCCGGCGTTAAGGTGATTTACTCAACTAGCAGTGCATTTGCAGTCGTCAAAGAGGATGGCAGCGTGGTCACTTGGGGGGGCTCATTCTATGGCGGAGATAGCAGTAGCGTAGCTGATAAATTAGCCCCTAACCTATTTCTGATAGAAACCTCGATTAACTAATCTACATTGTCGTTGTTGACCAGCCAATGACACATGGGATCTTGAGTGGCACAGAAGAACGTGCAATCGGCGCAATTAACCTCTGTTGGTAAAGGCGAAACAGAGGTTAATTGCGGATAACACGACTGAAAATGGCCGTGCGATGAACCGTCGTGTTGAAATTACCATCCCTGAATTTACCGTGACCAAAACGGTAAAGTAATCAATAAAATAAATTATGTAATTAAAGGCGTTTGGATTGTGTTAACTCAAGCCTTCGAACACTCATTTTAATGAAGAGGTTATTTTTTATGCAAAACAAACACTCTATCTTTCCCTTGGCTCCTGCCGCACTACTGAGTTTACTCTTAGCGGGTTGCGGTGGTGACAAGGGCTTTCTTGACCCCGTTCCTGAAGTAAGCAGTTTAACTGCGTCACCACAAGTATTTGTACTCAAACAAGGTGAGACCCAGCGCGTTGATTTAACTCAATCGGTGGTTGCAAAAAATGTTGCTAGTTGGAAAATAGCCGACCTAGACGATAAGACTGGATTGGGCACAATACTTAACCCGCAAGCGACATATTTTGACTACCAAGCCACTCAGTCGGGGGCGGGTTCATTTAATTACACGGTCAAAGGTGACAACCTCACTGCGACCTCTCAAATCGTGTTAGCCGTCAATGCGGGTGAAACCCCAGGCAACAATATTCCAGTTGCCGATAATATCACCTTAAGTACGTTCAATAATGTCGATGCGATTATTGATTTGTCTGCCTATATTACGGATGCAGACGGTGACACGCTGCGCATCAATAAACTGGTTTCTGCATCGAATCGCTTTACGTTAAATGGCTTTCAAGTCACCTTTGCGCCCGATGGCTTTGTAGGGGTAGACCAAGCAGTTTACAGTGTTGACGATGGCCGTGGTGGCTATGCGTTAGCCTACATTGTAGTGACATCAAATGATGCCAATCCGCCAGCGCCTAATACCGCGCCGGTGGCTAAAGATGATAGCCTGTCAATGGATGTGGCTAAGCAGTCGGTATTAAACATCAACCTGAGTGGCCTTATCAGTGATGCGGATGGCGATAGCCTTAAGGTGGTTACGCTGTACAGTCATAATGACCGCGCAGTGCTCAAGGAAAATGCGAGTGTTGACTATACGCCAGGCAATTTCCGCGGCGTGGATCAGTTTACTTATTTAGTGTCTGACGGCAAAGGCGGCTATGATCTCGGCACGGTGACGGTCACAGTGGGTGACTCAACCCCACCGACCCCTCCGACGCCCTCGCTTGTTGCCTATCAACAAGCCTTTGTATTAGATGTAGACCAACTGCAGACGATTGATGTTACCCAATCTGTCACCAGTGAACACCTTGATGCTTGGTCACTGACCACAGTGCAAGACAGTACTAATCTGGGCGTGGTTTCAGCAAAAACAGCAACGACATTTAATTACTTAGCCCAAACGCCTGGCGTTGCTCAAATTGACTATAGCGTGCAAGGCGGCAGCTTATCGGCAAACTCAACCATTACGGTTGCCATCAACGCCCCTGTCACGCCAGATAATCATCGCCCTGAAGCGCAAGACACACAGCTTGAGACGTTGAATAACGCCAGCAAGACGATTGATTTGCAGGGCAAAATTAGCGATGTAGATGGCGATACGCTTTCGATAACACTGCACGGCAGCGCTCGTTTTAGCCTGAATGGTACTCAAGTGACCTTTACTCCCAACGGATTTGTTGGCTTGGATCAAGCCGTCTATAGCGTTGAGGATGGTAAAGGGGGCTATGCCCTAGCCAATATTGTGGCGATATCTGAGGACGCTAATCCGCCTGTTCCCAACATGGCGCCTACGGCGAATGATGCACAATTTACCCTTGATGTGGCCAAAAATGTGACATTCAACATCGATTTGGTGGCGCAACGTTTAATTGCGGATGCGGACGGAGATGCGCTCTCTATCGCACATATCTACACCGCCAATAATCGTGCCACCAAACAAGGTGCGACAGGCATCACTTATACCCCTGGCGCATTTCGTGGTGTAGACCAATTTACTTATGTGATTACCGATGGCAAGGATGGCTATGCCATAAATGCCATTACGGTGGTTGTTAATGACAGCACGCCTGCAAATAAAATTCCAACTGCAGGGCCTGTTACTGCCAAGATGTTGCACAATGACCCAGCTATCACCATTTCAGTCAACAGCGCTGTTAGTGATGCCGATGGTGATACACTGAAAATCGTAAGTATCTCTGGCGCACTAGGCCAAGCCAGTATCAACCCTGCTAACGCGTTAGAAATGTTGTATGAACCGAAGGGCTTTGTGGGAACTGACCGTTTTGTGTATGTCGTCAGTGACGATAACGGCGGCTATGCAATGGGTGAAGTGACGGTAACGGTCACCGACAGCAACCCTACTGCGCCAGTGGCTAACACGGTGCAAGAAAATACCTTGCTGGATACACCTATCAACATTGACCTGTCGGCTTATATTTCCGACAAGGAAACCGAAACGGCGAATTTAGTCATTAGCAATGTGACTAATGCAACATCGCCAGCAGTCGCGACCTTAAGTGGTCAAACCGTCATTTATACACCAAATGGCTTTACCGGTAATGATATTTTAACCTACACAGTTACTGATGGCCGCCACAGTACCAATGGTACAATCGTGATTAGCGTTAATGCCCATGGCGCGCACGCCATCCAAGCGGACAACCTAGAGGGCGGCACTGAGCCTAACGCACCATTCATCCATGACTTAAGTGCATTAATTAGCACCACCGACCCCACGGCAGGCGAGTTAATTGTTGTTAATGCCATTGGTGGTGCACTAGGTACTGCGACAGTCACCAATAATATTTTAACTTACACCCCTAAGTTGGGCGTCTTTGGTAAAGACAGGCTAATTTATACCGTAAAAGACAGCCATAACCCTGCTCATTATACGCAAGGAACGATTTCTATCACAATTTTTGCACCAGCCAAGCCTGAAATTACCAAGCTTGAAGCTAAAAAAGAAACCGATGGTTATCTGAAAGCCTATGTGACATGCCGAACTTGCGATGTAACGCAGTATAAGTACGCGTGGATAATTAACGGCCTTACCAAAAGCACCGGAGAAACCTATATCCCTACCGCTGCAGATGATGGTTTTAATATACGGCTTGAAGTGACAGGGCAAGATGCCTATGGCCAAGTGACCGAAATGCAGTATGTAGTGTATGCTTTCAGTAAAGTTGAGACAATTTTTTCAGCTAAGTACACATTTGCTGCACTGAAAACTGATGGCTCAGTGGTCACTTGGGGGTACTCAGACTATGGCGGAGATAGCAGCAGCGTGGCAGGGCAGCTAACGTCCGGCGTTAAGGTGATTTACTCAAATAGCAGTGCATTTGCAGCCGTCAAAGAGGATGGCAGCGTGGTCACTTGGGGGAGCTATTATGATGGCGGAGATAGCAGCAGCGTGGCAGGGCAGCTAACGTCCGGCGTTAAGGTGATTTACTCAACTGGCAGTGCATTTGCAGCCGTCAAAGAGGATGGCAGCGTGGTCACTTGGGGGAGCTATGGCGGAAATAGCAGCAGCGTGGCAGGGCAACTGACGTCCGGCGTTAAGGTGATTTACTCAACTGACAATGTATTCGGTGCATTTGCAGCCGTCAAAGAGGATGGCAGCGTGGTCACTTGGGGGGGCTCATCCTATGGCGGAGATAGCAGCAGCGTGGCAGGGCAACTGACCTCCGGCGTTAAGGTGATTTACTCAAATAGCGGTGCATTTGCAGCCGTCAAAGAGGATGGCAGCGTGGTCACTTGGGGGAACTCAGGCGCTGGCGGAGATAGCAGCCGCGTGGCAGGGCAACTGACCTCCGGTGTTAAGGTGATTGACTCAACTAACAATGCATTTGCAGCCGTCAAAGAGGATGGCAGCGTGGTCACTTGGGGGAACTCAGGCGCTGGCGGAGATAGCAGCAGCGTGGCAGGGCAACTGACGTCCGGCGTTAAGGTGATTTACTCAACTAACAATGCATTTGCAGCCGTCAAAGAGGATGGCAGCGTGGTCACTTGGGGGGACTCAGGCGCTGGCGGAGATAGCAGCAGCGTGGCAGGGCAGCTGACCTCCGGCGTTAAGGTGATTTACTCAACTGGCAGTGCATTTGCAGCCGTCAAACAGGATGGCAGCGTGGTCACTTGGGGGGACTCAGGCTATGGCGGAGATAGCAGCAGCGTGGCAGGGCAACTGACGTCCGGTGTTAAGGTGATTGACTCAACTAACAATGCATTTGCAGCCGTCAAAGAGGATGACAGCGTGGTTACTTGGGGGAGCTCAGGCAATGGCGGAGATAGCAGCAGCGTGGCAGGACAGCTGACGTCCGGCGTTAAGGTGATTGACTCAACTAGCAGTGCATTTGCAGTCGTCAAAGAGGATGGCAGCGTGGTCACTTGGGGGCGCTCATTCTATGGCGGAGATAGCAGTAGCGTAGCTGATAAATTAGCCCCTAACCTATTTCTGATAGAAACCTCGATTAACTAATCTACATTGTCGTTGTTGACCAGCCAATGACACATGGGATCTTGAGTGGCACAGAAAAACATACCATGATCGCAAAGGTACTGACTGAGTTCATGATTGATTTAGCTGCAGCAATGGCCAGAGATGATTATGAGACCAGGAGAAAGCGACAAGCGCAAGGCATCGAAAAGGCCAAAACCTTAGGCAAATACCTAGGGCGTCAGCCAGATCATGGATTAAGGCAGAACATTCGGTTATTACTCGATGAAGGAAAACGCTGGTCACAAGTACAGAGCTTACTAAAATGCAGTCGTTCTACCATCGCTAAAGCGGTCTGATTAAATCAGTCTAAACAGTGTGATTTAACTATCCAAGATTAAATCATGTAGTTATAAAGCGTTCATCGCCATCAGAGCGACAAATAAAGTATTGGCGTACCTCTTTATGGGTAAGCCCTTGAACCTTAAGCTTATTCTTATTGATAAAGATGGTGCCTGCATCACATTTTAAACATTTGGACAAGTTTTGCTTAAACTTTTGATTAAAATCGTTAACCTACACATTAATTCATTAGTTGCAATAGGATATAACATAATGAAATATAAACTAATTTTATTGACTTTTTTACCATTTTCATTTTCTACTCTGGCGTCAGAGCCCCCTTCTTATTTGCCATTTCAATCTTACTGGTATGCAGGTGCAGGCTTAGGTCAAGGCCATTACAGTAATGGCAGTAACCCACAGTCTTACGATAGCGTGCGTGACCGTTTTGCAGGTTCGGTGTATTTGGGTTATCAAGTTAACCCTTACCTTGCGCCGGAATTGAGTTATCAATTCCTAGGCAGTGCTTATGCCAATTATGAGCAAGGGCAGATTAGTGGTGATTTTCAACAGGTGGTCTTGGCGGCTCGCTTTGGTTATCCGCTAACGACATCCCTTTATCCTTATGTGAAGGTGGGTGGTGCCGGTTGGTTTGGTGACAGCGAAGGATTGCGCTCTGGCAGTGAGCGAGGATTCTCTCCTATTGTCGCTGCGGGTGTTGAATATGCATTTACCCCAAGACTGAGTGGGCGACTGGAACACCAGTACACCGACAGCTTAGGTGCTGATAGCATTGGTTACACGGACCATCACCTCACAACGTTGGGGTTGAGTTGGCGCTTTGGGCATTCCGCTCCGGTTACGGCTCCAACGCCTGAGGTGGTCACTCAAGTTGTTGAATTACCACCAGTGGTTCAAATCGTAGAAAAGCGCCAGTTTGTGTATTCAGAGCAGAAAGGCAACAGCTTGTTGTTTGCGCATAACTCCAGTGTATTGAATAACACATCGCAATTTGCTGATGTCGTTAGTTTTTTGAAACAACATCCAACAGCCTCTGCTGTGATTACAGGACATACCGATAGCACGGGCTCAGATAAATATAACCAATGGTTATCAGAGCGCCGCGCGATTTCTGTTGCAAATTACTTGGTTTCCCAAGGCGTGCAATCGGCGCAATTAACCTCTGTTGGTAAAGGCGAAACAGCATCGGTTGCGGATAACACGACTGAAAATGGCCGTGCGATGAACCGTCGTGTTGAAATTACCATCCCTGAATTTACCGTGACCAAAACGGTAAAGTAATCAATAAAATAAATTATGTAATTAAAGGCGTTTGGATTGTGTTAACTCAAGCCTTCGAACACTCATTTTAATGAAGAGGTTATTTTTTATGCAAAACAAACACTCTATCTTTCCCTTGGCTCCTGCCGCACTACTGAGTTTACTCTTAGCGGGTTGCGGTGGTGACAAGGGCTTTCTTGACCCCGTTCCTGAAGTAAGCAGTTTAACTGCGTCACCACAAGTATTTGTACTCAAACAAGGTGAGACCCAGCGCGTTGATTTAACTCAATCGGTGGTTGCAAAAAATGTTGCTAGTTGGAAAATAGCCGACCTAGACGATAAGACTGGATTGGGCACAATACTTAACCCGCAAGCGACATATTTTGACTACCAAGCCACTCAGTCGGGGGCGGGTTCATTTAATTACACGGTCAAAGGTGACAACCTCACTGCGACCTCTCAAATCGTGTTAGCCGTCAATGCGGGTGAAACCCCAGGCAACAATATTCCAGTTGCCGATAATATCACCTTAAGTACGTTCAATAATGTCGATGCGATTATTGATTTGTCTGCCTATATTACGGATGCAGACGGTGACACGCTGCGCATCAATAAACTGGTTTCTGCATCGAATCGCTTTACGTTAAATGGCTTTCAAGTCACCTTTGCGCCCGATGGCTTTGTAGGGGTAGACCAAGCAGTTTACAGTGTTGACGATGGCCGTGGTGGCTATGCGTTAGCCTACATTGTAGTGACATCAAATGATGCCAATCCGCCAGCGCCTAATACCGCGCCGGTGGCTAAAGATGATAGCCTGTCAATGGATGTGGCTAAGCAGTCGGTATTAAACATCAACCTGAGTGGCCTTATCAGTGATGCGGATGGCGATAGCCTTAAGGTGGTTACGCTGTACAGTCATAATGACCGCGCAGTGCTCAAGGAAAATGCGAGTGTTGACTATACGCCAGGCAATTTCCGCGGCGTGGATCAGTTTACTTATTTAGTGTCTGACGGCAAAGGCGGCTATGATCTCGGCACGGTGACGGTCACAGTGGGTGACTCAACCCCACCGACCCCTCCGACGCCCTCGCTTGTTGCCTATCAACAAGCCTTTGTATTAGATGTAGACCAACTGCAGACGATTGATGTTACCCAATCTGTCACCAGTGAACACCTTGATGCTTGGTCACTGACCACAGTGCAAGACAGTACTAATCTGGGCGTGGTTTCAGCAAAAACAGCAACGACATTTAATTACTTAGCCCAAACGCCTGGCGTTGCTCAAATTGACTATAGCGTGCAAGGCGGCAGCTTATCGGCAAACTCAACCATTACGGTTGCCATCAACGCCCCTGTCACGCCAGATAATCATCGCCCTGAAGCGCAAGACACACAGCTTGAGACGTTGAATAACGCCAGCAAGACGATTGATTTGCAGGGCAAAATTAGCGATGTAGATGGCGATACGCTTTCGATAACACTGCACGGCAGCGCTCGTTTTAGCCTGAATGGTACTCAAGTGACCTTTACTCCCAACGGATTTGTTGGCTTGGATCAAGCCGTCTATAGCGTTGAGGATGGTAAAGGGGGCTATGCCCTAGCCAATATTGTGGCGATATCTGAGGACGCTAATCCGCCTGTTCCCAACATGGCGCCTACGGCGAATGATGCACAATTTACCCTTGATGTGGCCAAAAATGTGACATTCAACATCGATTTGGTGGCGCAACGTTTAATTGCGGATGCGGACGGAGATGCGCTCTCTATCGCACATATCTACACCGCCAATAATCGTGCCACCAAACAAGGTGCGACAGGCATCACTTATACCCCTGGCGCATTTCGTGGTGTAGACCAATTTACTTATGTGATTACCGATGGCAAGGATGGCTATGCCATAAATGCCATTACGGTGGTTGTTAATGACAGCACGCCTGCAAATAAAATTCCAACTGCAGGGCCTGTTACTGCCAAGATGTTGCACAATGACCCAGCTATCACCATTTCAGTCAACAGCGCTGTTAGTGATGCCGATGGTGATACACTGAAAATCGTAAGTATCTCTGGCGCACTAGGCCAAGCCAGTATCAACCCTGCTAACGCGTTAGAAATGTTGTATGAACCGAAGGGCTTTGTGGGAACTGACCGTTTTGTGTATGTCGTCAGTGACGATAACGGCGGCTATGCAATGGGTGAAGTGACGGTAACGGTCACCGACAGCAACCCTACTGCGCCAGTGGCTAACACGGTGCAAGAAAATACCTTGCTGGATACACCTATCAACATTGACCTGTCGGCTTATATTTCCGACAAGGAAACCGAAACGGCGAATTTAGTCATTAGCAATGTGACTAATGCAACATCGCCAGCAGTCGCGACCTTAAGTGGTCAAACCGTCATTTATACACCAAATGGCTTTACCGGTAATGATATTTTAACCTACACAGTTACTGATGGCCGCCACAGTACCAATGGTACAATCGTGATTAGCGTTAATGCCCATGGCGCGCACGCCATCCAAGCGGACAACCTAGAGGGCGGCACTGAGCCTAACGCACCATTCATCCATGACTTAAGTGCATTAATTAGCACCACCGACCCCACGGCAGGCGAGTTAATTGTTGTTAATGCCATTGGTGGTGCACTAGGTACTGCGACAGTCACCAATAATATTTTAACTTACACCCCTAAGTTGGGCGTCTTTGGTAAAGACAGGCTAATTTATACCGTAAAAGACAGCCATAACCCTGCTCATTATACGCAAGGAACGATTTCTATCACAATTTTTGCACCAGCCAAGCCTGAAATTACCAAGCTTGAAGCTAAAAAAGAAACCGATGGTTATCTGAAAGCCTATGTGACATGCCGAACTTGCGATGTAACGCAGTATAAGTACGCGTGGATAATTAACGGCCTTACCAAAAGCACCGGAGAAACCTATATCCCTACCGCTGCAGATGATGGTTTTAATATACGGCTTGAAGTGACAGGGCAAGATGCCTATGGCCAAGTGACCGAAATGCAGTATGTAGTGTATGCTTTCAGTAAAGTTGAGACAATTTTTTCAGCTAAGTACACATTTGCTGCACTGAAAACTGATGGCTCAGTGGTCACTTGGGGGTACTCAGACTATGGCGGAGATAGCAGCAGCGTGGCAGGGCAGCTAACGTCCGGCGTTAAGGTGATTTACTCAAATAGCAGTGCATTTGCAGCCGTCAAAGAGGATGGCAGCGTGGTCACTTGGGGGAGCTATTATGATGGCGGAGATAGCAGCAGCGTGGCAGGGCAGCTAACGTCCGGCGTTAAGGTGATTTACTCAACTGGCAGTGCATTTGCAGCCGTCAAAGAGGATGGCAGCGTGGTCACTTGGGGGAGCTATGGCGGAAATAGCAGCAGCGTGGCAGGGCAACTGACGTCCGGCGTTAAGGTGATTTACTCAACTGACAATGTATTCGGTGCATTTGCAGCCGTCAAAGAGGATGGCAGCGTGGTCACTTGGGGGGGCTCATCCTATGGCGGAGATAGCAGCAGCGTGGCAGGGCAACTGACCTCCGGCGTTAAGGTGATTTACTCAAATAGCGGTGCATTTGCAGCCGTCAAAGAGGATGGCAGCGTGGTCACTTGGGGGAACTCAGGCGCTGGCGGAGATAGCAGCCGCGTGGCAGGGCAACTGACCTCCGGTGTTAAGGTGATTGACTCAACTAACAATGCATTTGCAGCCGTCAAAGAGGATGGCAGCGTGGTCACTTGGGGGAACTCAGGCGCTGGCGGAGATAGCAGCAGCGTGGCAGGGCAACTGACGTCCGGCGTTAAGGTGATTTACTCAACTAACAATGCATTTGCAGCCGTCAAAGAGGATGGCAGCGTGGTCACTTGGGGGGACTCAGGCGCTGGCGGAGATAGCAGCAGCGTGGCAGGGCAGCTGACCTCCGGCGTTAAGGTGATTTACTCAACTGGCAGTGCATTTGCAGCCGTCAAACAGGATGGCAGCGTGGTCACTTGGGGGGACTCAGGCTATGGCGGAGATAGCAGCAGCGTGGCAGGGCAACTGACGTCCGGTGTTAAGGTGATTGACTCAACTAACAATGCATTTGCAGCCGTCAAAGAGGATGACAGCGTGGTTACTTGGGGGAGCTCAGGCAATGGCGGAGATAGCAGCAGCGTGGCAGGACAGCTGACGTCCGGCGTTAAGGTGATTGACTCAACTAGCAGTGCATTTGCAGTCGTCAAAGAGGATGGCAGCGTGGTCACTTGGGGGCGCTCATTCTATGGCGGAGATAGCAGTAGCGTAGCTGATAAATTAGCCCCTAACCTATTTCTGATAGAAACCTCGATTAACTAATCTACATCTTAGTTATAAAGCGATATGTACTAGGGTCTGTTGAACTTTCGAGAGTGATTTTTAGACAGCATGGCAAGACGTTATAATTTGCTTCGCCAAAAGTAACCATAACCTCAAGCCATGCCAAGACTTATGCTAACCGATGCACGCTGGGAAAAGCTATTTCATTTAATGAAAAGCACAGGCCGTGTTTATGACAAACCTGAACATAGACAAACATTCGAAGGTATTCTTTACCGCCTTAGAACAGGTATCCCTTGGCGAGATTTACCTAAAGAGTTCGGTCATTGGAGCACTGTTTTTAGACGGTTGACCAGTACAGATACACCAGTTGTTTACAGTTTTGACAGACGAAACGATGGTGTTTTATGTTGGCTTGACGTATTTCTTGTAGTTCATGCTGCTCGTAGATCCAACTTAATGATTCAACCCAAATGGACTCATTACGCTCGGTATCTATAACAATAGGGATTTGGCGCTTAGTATTTTCCATAATCTCGCAGCTATTTATCATCTATCTGCTCCGTCCTAAATAGCGTTGACACTTTTCAAACTGATTTTGGAGAGTGTAATGACTTCAATAATTAAACGAACTCAACGTGATTATTCCCTCGCTTTTAAATTGGCGGTTGTCGACCAAGTGGAAAAAGGCGAGCTGACCTATAAGCAGGCTCAAGACAAGTACGGTATCTACCGTGTTAGTTTGGTTACGCAAGCATGGCAAACTGGATTGGTCCCTAGGAACACCGTCTACATCAATGCGAGGACAGTTGATGACTGAACCTACCACGCTCACTCCCGAGCAAAAGATAAAAGCCCTCGAAGCCATTGTCGAAAAACTCAGAACTGACTACGGGATATCCGTCGTAAAAAAAGCCACACGTGAAACGCTCCAGGAAAAAACGGACGTAGGTTACCACCTCGTCACTCAATGCTGTCGCTACCTTGACATCAGTCGCCAGGCGTATTATCAGCAATGTCAGCGGCAAAAAGGGGAGGGGAAGGTGTTGCAAACGGTACAATATGAGCGGTTGTTTCAACCGCGAGTCGGTACGCGTAAACTGCAGTATTTACTGAACAAAATGCATCAAATTGTGATAGGACGAGACCGGTTATTTCGCTGTCTTAGGGCGTATCGTTTGTTGGTCATGCCTACACGGGCGTACCATAAAACGACCAACAGCCACCATCGATTTAGGTGTCATCCCAGCTTGCTTAAACCCAGTGAGCCGCAAGTGAACATCACTCGTTCAGAGCAAGTCTGGGTGGCTGATATTACCTATCTACCACTGCAAAATAAGGGGTTTGAAGTCCAGCGGAACGAAAACGTACGCTAAGACTATTTGACCCCTTCTCAATAGATTTAGATGGATTTGAGTGGAAGGAACAAGCGTAGGTTTCCTGAGCTGAGAAGCGAGAAACCGAATTGTTCATAGAAGTGCAATGCTCGCTCATCAATGGCATCAACTACCATGGCGTAAATGGCTATCTCATCGCTGACGGCCAGCGTTCGCTTGATGGCATCGACCAACAACATTTTTCCCACCCCATGACTCTGAGCCGCTTGATTTACCGCTAACCTGCCAAGCAAGGCTGCAGGAACAGGATGTCGGGGCAGTTTACGAGCGTGAACTTGAGGCAACTGACTGAGTTCAATCGACAGAGTGGAGAGCGTGTAATAGCCCATAATATGAATTAGTCTCGACTTGATCTGACACATCGCCTTGAAAAGGTGAGAGTTACCAGTTTTGATTGTGGGTGTCGAATCCTTAATCAAAACCAAGGAGGTAACTCTCATGCTCCATAGTAACAATCCAATCATCAAACACAAAACAGGTTTACTCAATCTGGCAGAGGAACTGAGCAACGTCTCCAGAGCCTGCAAAGTCATGGGTGTGTCTCGTGATACGTTTTATCGTTACCGCGAGTTAGTGGACGATGGCGGTGTTGATGCACTGATCGAAAAAAGTCGTAGAAGTCCAAATCTCAAGAACCGTGTCGAAGAAGCTGTTGAACA
The DNA here is from genome assembly GCF_000146165.2 of Shewanella oneidensis MR-1. NCBI lineage: Bacteria > Pseudomonadati > Pseudomonadota > Gammaproteobacteria > Alteromonadales > Shewanellaceae > Shewanella > Shewanella oneidensis. The sequence goes on from NC_004349.1 coordinate 106,775, forward strand.
GGCAGTGATGGAGTATGCGATTGAATTTCCCGCCCATGGCCAACACAGAACCAGCAATGAACTGCGCAAAAAAGGCGTGTTTGTTTCTGGCAGTGGTGTCCGCTCAATCTGGTTGCGACATGATTTAGAGAACTTTAAGAAGCGACTGAAAGCCTTGGAAGCCAAAGTAGCTCGCGATGGCATTCAACTTACTGATGAACAGATTGCGGCACTTGAGCGCAAAAAACACGACGATGAAGCCTGTGGTGAGATTGAAACCGCGCACCCAGGCTACCTTGGGTCGCAAGACACGTTTTATGTCGGAAACCTCAAGGGCGTTGGTCGTATCTATCAGCAAACCTATGTCGATACGTACTGCAAAGTCGCTCATTGCAAGCTCTATACTACGAAAACACCTATCACTGCAGCGGACTTATTGAACGACAAAGTATTGCCGTTTTACGAGTCACAGCAGTTGCCGGTGCTGCGTATTTTAACTGACCGTGGCACAGAGTATTGCGGCAAGGTCGAGCACCATGATTACCAGCTATATCTGGCGATTAATGATATCGACCACACGAAAACCAAAGCGATGTCGCCGCAAACGAATGGGATCTGCGAGCGGTTTCATAAGACGATCCTGAACGAGTTTTATCAGGTGACCTTCCGCAAAAAGCTGTACCAAACGCTGGAGGAGCTGCAAAAAGATCTGGACGAGTGGCTGTCTTACTACAACAATGAACGCACTCATCAAGGCAAAATGTGCAACGGCAGAACGCCAGTTGAAACATTGATTGATGGGAAACGGGTTTGGGCGGAAAAGAATCTGACTCGAATCTAATCTGACAGACACCAGCATAAAACTGGTAACTGTCAGATCAAGTCTGAGCTAGTACACATAATACTATTACGTTAGCCCAATGGAGGGCTACTCAGTCAAAGACCTATTTATCCGGACTTAAACAAACGATTCAGCTGCTGGCTGAAACACCCACCCTTGGGAAAAATAGACCCAAGGTACGTATGAATGTGTTTAGTTTTCCTTATTCACGTCACGTCATCTATTACATCCAACATGAACGGCTTTGTTTCCTAAATCGAGTCAGCGAACAACACTCTCATCATTGTTCAAATATCAAGCTACATAGTGGGTTTCAGGCATACTTAGCCCAGTCAGCTTGTTCAAAGCCCTAATCATCGCGTAAGTTTCTCCCACCTGAGCGTTATAATTCCGCATGCTCAACGTGCCTCCTAGCAGTTGTTTTATCCTGTACATAGCGGTTTCTGAGATTGAGCGGCGATGATAACCATACCGTTTTTTCCATTGCTTATTTGAGCCATGAAGCTGTTGCCAACTGACGGCTAAGTTTCGTGGATGCCCTTTTTCCCATAGCGCAGCACCTTCCCTAGGTGGGATCAGTACTAAAGCGCGTTTTCGACGAACGGCTTCGTGACAGGCTTTCGTGTCGTAAGCACCATCACCCGAGATATTGCGGATTTTTCGATGGGTTTGCTGAAGTAAATTGGGCATCACTTCAGCGTCTGTGACACCTGATAAACTGAGTTCTGCGGCAATAATTTCATGGCTATGTGTATCTACGGCAATATGCAGTTTACGCCACACTCTGCGCTTTCCATCTGTGCCATGTTTCTTCACTTTCCACTCACCTTCGCCATAGACCTTCAAGCCTGTCGAGTCGATAGCTAAGTGCTCAATGGCGCCGCGAGTCTTGGTTTTAAAAGCAATATTGACCGTTTTCGCGCGTTTACTGATACAGGTGTAATGCGGGCAAGATAATGGGATGTCACCCAGTTTAAACACCGAATTGATAAAGCCCTGTAAGGCTCTCAGTGGCATAGAGAAAATACGCTTAACCATCAACGCAGTGGTAATGGCTAAGTCGCTAAATAATTGAGGGCGACCTTTCTTGGGCGGCTCGACCTTGGCTTTCCACTTAGCAATTGCATCCTCATCAATCCAGAAGGTAAGTGAACCGCGGTTGATTAAGGCTTGGTTGTATTGCTTCCAGTTGGTTGTTTTATAGCGAGGCTTTGACACGGTTGATGGGTAAGTTGATAGGCGATGCCGATCAGATCTGCGGCTACGGTTTTAGTTCAACCTATTTAGGAAACAAAGCCATGTTCATCAAGTATCGTTAAAAATTAAATTTATATTTTTAATAAAAATAAATAATTTAAAAATTGTTTTTATGTAAACATCTTCGTGTAATAATTTGTTAATTAACTGACTAAACGGATGCTTGTTTCGCGCCAATATAACCGAGTGTCACTTTCGTGTTTACAACGACTTAATATTAATATCTTTTTAATAAAAGTTATAAGAGGACAAACAAATGTACAAATTTATTATTACCATTTTCGTAATGGCATTGTCATCAACAGCTATGGCTGACCAAGCTGGTTTTCAGTTTACTACGGGAGAACCTAAAACACAGGGCGGCTTCCAAGGTCCAAATGTCAAACAGGTGATTCGCAGTGTTGTGAGCGCGAACAATGCAAGTGATGACGATAAAGTTGAGTTAACAGGATATATTGTTTCTTCAATTGGAGACGATGATTATATATTCCGTGATGCCACAGGTGATATTAAGGCTAATATTGATGATGATTTATGGCATGGTTACACTGTAACGCCTGATACTAAGGTCATTATTCGTGGTGAAGTAGATAAAGATTGGTCTAAAGTGACTGTAGATGTAGAAAATATTCAAATTATACAGTAAATCATCAATGTATTTGTTGCGAGTTTGTAAAATTAGCTATTAAAACATAGTAGATAATTGCAATCGAGAAGCTGTGAGGTGTTGATACCTAAATGGATTAACCCTTTGCCTCCACTGGGACAGTTATCAGATGGTCAAATCTAAGTAACTTGAATTCGGGATAAAAAACTTTGAACTAATGGCCCTCCGGTATGTTTAGATCTTTCGACCAAGAAAAATCCCGTCACACCGGAGAGCCTGTGCATAAATTAGTAAGAGTGATTTGCGATGTCCATGATTTTTGGCTGTTTTCCTTCCTGACGGTATTGCGTGAAATATCTAATTGTTTGGCTATTGCCCGCTGCGGAAGGCTTTGCTTATGCAAAATTTGAATTTTCATAAGTTCTTCTTTTGTGATCAACGTGCCTACGAAAAGGCACCATAGTGAAAACAAGTGGCGTTGTTGCCTAAATCCATCTTAGGTAAGCCTTTTGCTAACAGGGTTCCTGGTATTAATTAACCCTCTGGCGAATAGGCATATCTAGTCCTATGATTTTGTTCATCACTTTCAATCAGCCAATGCCTCGCCGACTTGGCCGTTGTAGTCGCGCAGGCTCAACTTCTTGCTAATCAACCGCTTGTAACGATACATAGCTGTTTCTGACAGGGAGCGCTGGTGATAGTCATTCTCTTGCTTCCATCGTTTGAGTTCATTACTTTTCAACGCGCTGACGGCCTCGTTTCTGGGGTGACCATCTTCCCAATAACCCGCATTTTTTCGCAACGGTATCGAAGGTTTACTCCCTCTGCGTTGCAGCAACTTATGACAGTTTTTGGTGTCATAAGCGCCATCGGCTAACACTTGTTTTATCTTGCGCCTAATAACGTTGGTAGAACCTCACTGTCTGCCACACTCTCTAAACAGACTTCGGCTGTGATGACTTCATGTGTGGCCGCATCTGTCGCAAGATGTAATTTACGCCAAGAGCGACGTTTTTCCTTACCATGTTTACGCATTTTCCATTCACTCAGCCCTGTGACATCGACAACCAAGTGAAGTTAATTGCACATTAATCAAACCAAACAAGGAGTTGATAAAATTTTCTAGAGCTCGTCAGGGGAGATTAAACAAACCTTTGAGCATCAAGGCAGTTTCTATCGTGGTGTCGCTGTACTGAAATCCCCGACCTTGACCACCATGATGTTCAGTGCTACACCAGAGGTTGATTGCCTGCTCGTCTATCCAAAAAGCCAGTGAACCTCAGTTAGTCAACGCCTTGCTATATTCCGGCCAATTGGTGATGCGGTGCTTGGATTTGCCCATCTGATGCGGTTCCTGTGTGGTATTCACAGGATCTAATCGCATCTCAGGCGAAAGGTTCATTCATTTAGGCAACAACGCCAAAACAAGTGGATCAGTTTGCATTGTTGGTAACTGTTTGTGCACGTTTTCTTATACAAGTGTAATGCGGTCATTAAAGCAGAATATCACTCAGTTTAAACACTGAGTTGATAAAGCCTTGCAGGGTTCGTAGTGGCATAGAGAAAACACGTTTAACCATCAGCGCAGTGATAATGGCTAAGTCACTAAACACGCGAGGGCGGTCTTTCTCTGGTTGCTCGACCTTGGCTTTCCACTTGGCGATAGCGTCCCTCATCAATCCAGAAGGTCAGTGAACCGCGGTTGATTAAGGCTTGGTTGTATTGCTTCCAGTTGGTTGTTTTATAACGAGGCTTTGACACGGTTGATGGGTTAGTTGATAGGTGATGCCGATCAGATCTGAGGCTACGGTTTTAGTTCAACCGATTTAGGAAACATATATGGACGCACCTCATGATGCTATAGCCAATTAAAGGGGACAGTCGCTAACATATATCCGACGTCATCTCTGGCCACTAAATGGCCTGCGCCATGATGTAATACGCACCTTACTGTCTATTGAAAGCCCCGGTCTGTATGACCTGTTTCCTAATCAGAGTGCAGTAAGGATGGCTCACCGTTTCTTCATCAGTAATTGCAAACTCAGTTGCCATTCAAAATCATAATTCCCCAGTTATACAGCCTTAAAAGCCTTATGGATATCGCAACTGCTATCTGTCGCTAAAACCCGCCAAGCTATCCTACCAAGCTTGTTTGCCATTGCGACTATGGCTTTTGCTCTACCACGTCTTCCAATGATACTTCTTAGCCAATCGCCCATGGCATCGGTTCTGTTTATCCCGTACCGCATAACCGCCCGTGCACCATGGATTAGTAAGGTTCTTAAATCACGATTACCGCTCTTTGATAAAGAACCGAGAGAACTTTTCCCGGCAGAGCTATGTTGTTTAGGGACTAAATCCACACCAAGCTGAAAACTGCCGCCCATTTTGAAATTGGTTCCCGGTACCAACCTCACTGAGCAGTGCGGCTGTTAAAATAGGAGCAAAACTAGGAATACTCTTGATGGCATCATATCGAGGGTGCTGTTGTCCAAGCATCGTGATTTTACAGGTGAGCTCATCAATCCTTTCACCGATACCTATAAGGTCGCTATACAACGTGTGCAGTCCCCCCTCATTACATGAGATAGTTCATTCTCTGCGTCTTCGATTATCAGAGGTAAATAACTGTTCAGAGCCTTCATTGATAACGGAAATATAATGCCATATTCGGCAGATAAGCCTCTAATTTGATTAGCAAGTGCAGTTCGTTGTTCAACTAAACGTGCTCGAACACCTCGGAGAGATTTGAGATCTTGCTGCTCTACCGATTTAACGGGTACAAAGTGAATGTCTGGGCGAGAAAATGCCTCACATATTGCCCTCGCATCGTTGGCATCATTCTTTTACCTTCCTACGAATGGTTTAACATGTTGTGCGGGGATGAGGGCAACCTTAAACCCCTGTTATTGGAAGATTCTTCCCCTGTGATGCGATGTAGCACAACTCCATGGCTATAGTCGTGTTTTCAGGCAATTGACGGATAGTATCGAGTAGAGAACCTCGATTTACTTTCCGATTGGGTAAAATCGACCCAGAGATACTCAATACGCATACTTGAAAAGAATTTTTGGCTAAATCAATACCAACAACCTTGATAGATATGTTACTAACTCCTGCTCTGACTTGTACCTAAAGTTTGGTACAGCGACGCTAGAAAGGAGGTGCGTCCATCACATCAAAGCCTCGGTTATCTGACTCATCCTGACAACATCACACGGCGGTAGTCTCTGACGCGGGCTTTCGTAACCTTTTGTTTCGAAAGTCGAGTATCTCGGTAGGTGCTAGCGCGGAAGGTGTCTACATTGAAATTATTTTTTATTATTAAAAAAATATAAATTTTATTTTGAAGTAAGATTTTATCTTAAGTGCAGGGACTACAGGGACTACAGGGACTCAGGGACTCAGGGACTCAGGGACTCAGGGACTCAGGGACTCAGGGACTCAGGGACTCAGGGACTCAGGGACTCAGGGACTACAGGGACTACAGGGACTACAGGGACTACAGGGACTACAGGGACTACAGGGACTACAGGGACTACAGGGACTACAGGGACACACAAGTGCGCAAGGATGCGCAAGTTTAGTGGGATAGAGTGAAAATATGAATAGCCACTGATTTCCTAGACACCTTTTAGTTAGATAAACTAGCTAAAAAAGAGGTGTCCATGAGTCATAAACGTTACCCCGAACAATTCAAAATCGAAGCAGTAAAGCAAGTCACTGTTGGCGGTCATTCTGTTGCTGACGTTGCTCAGCGTTTAGGTACCACCACACAGTCTTTACGCCTGTATTAAGCGCTATGGTCCTGACTCCGAGGAACACCTTCAGAAGTCTGCGGAGTCCGCCGAAATTCGACGATTACAAAAAGAGCTTAAGCGTGTTACTGAAGAAAGTGACCTGTTAAAAAAACGCGGCGTACTTCGCAAGCCACCCCGAGTAAGATACGCCTTTATCCAAGAGCATCATCACAGCCACTCTGTGCGACAGTTGTGTCAGCTGTTTGATGTTCATCCGAGCGGGTATTACGCGTGGAGGAGCTGCGCAAAGTCGAAGCGACAATGTGACAATGAACGACTTATAGGCCAACTCAAACAATGTTGGCTTGAGTCTGGTGGTGTCTATGGATACCGCAAACTCCATCGAGATCTGCGTGATCTTGGCGAGCAATGCGGTATTAATCGTGTACATCGCCTGATGCAGCGAGCAGGACAGCGAGCACAAGTTGGCTATCGCAAGCCTAGAACTCGTAGTGGTGAGCAGCATGTTGTAACGCAAAATCGCTTAGAACGGCAATTCAACCCCTTAGCGCCGAACAAAGCGTGGGTGACGGATATTACGTACATCAAAACGCATGAAGGTTGGCTCTATCTTGGTGCTGTAATGGACTTGTTCTCACGTCGAATTATTGGTTGGTCAATGGGCAGTCGTATCACCAAAGAGCTTGCGTTAGATGCTTTATTAATGGCGGTATGGAGTCGTAAACCTGCTGGCAAAGTGTTGGTTCATTCAGCTCAAGGAAGCCAATACACGAGCCATGATTGGAGTGAGTTTCTAAGCGCTCATGGTTTGGAAGGTAGCATGAGCCGTCGAGGAAACTGCCACGATAACGCAGTAGCAGAGAGTTTCTTTCAACTGCTGAAACGTGAACGAATTAAGCGAAAAATCTATGCGACCAGGGACGACGCAAAGATGGATGTGTTTAATTATATTGAGATGTTTTACAACCCGAAACGACAGCATAGTTCCAATGATGGACTATCACCGTTAGAGTATGAACGTCAGTATTTTAATGAGGTTAAAAGTCGTCTAGTGAAGTAGTGGCTATTCAGTATTATGTCAAGCTTGAAGCTGACAAATAGCTCTGGAGGTTTTCATCATGGAGATTAAAGATTGGTATCAATGTTTTTTAAGTTTTTTGGTCTTATGGATTTCAGTCGCGAGTAAAAAAATTAAAAAAAACAAGTGATTAGGTGATGGGAGTAATTCTCTGTATGTGGGAGGGCGTTCAAAATTCTGTGTCAGGCTAATTTTTAAATTTCTAGCACGCTATCTAAACGTCCTTCAAAATAAATCGCTAACTGAGATAAACAAAGGCTCCAATTGTGGATTGGCATAGTCCATTTATCTGAGGCGTTTAATATGCCTGCGTAAAGTAGCTTCAACAAGCTATTTTCATTAGGAAATGCACCTTTGGTTTTGGTGAGCTTTCTAAATTGGCGATGTACAGCCTCAACCGCATTGGTCGTGTAAATCACTTTCCTGATATGTTCTGGGTACTTAAAATAATGGGACAAATTATGCCATTTGCGACGCCAAGAGTTGATTACCAACGGATAAGCATCACCCCATTTGGCCTCCAGTTCATCCAATGCCATCTCTGCGGCTTCTTTACTCACGGCTCGATACACAGGCTTTAAATCAGCCATAAACGCTTTCTGATTTTTTGAGGCGACATACTTCATTGAGTTGCGGATCTGATGGATAACGCATAGCTGTGTTTCCGTATGAGGAAAGATACTGGCTATGGCCTCAGGGAAACCGGTCAAGCCGTCAACACAGGCGATAAGAATATCTTTTACACCACGATGATTAAGATCGGTCAGTACGGATAGCCAGTAATTAGCGCCTTCATTTTCGGATAAGTGAAGCCCTAAAATGTCCTTTTTTCCTTCCATATTAAGCGCTAACAATGTGTAAACGGCTTTACTGACGTAGCGCCCATCCTCTTTGACTTTATAATGTATCGCATCAAGCCACACGATAGGATAATGGCTATCTAATGGGCGCTGCTGCCACGCTTTAAGTTCTGGGATGAGTTTGTCAGTGATAGCACTGACTGTTGCGTTAGACACATTGAGCCCATACATATCTTCAACATGTTGATTAATATCGCGATAGCTCATACCTATACTGAACATCGATAACACTTTACGTTCGATTTCATCGGTTAGTGTAGTTTGATTTTTCTTAATCAACTGAGGCTCAAAGGTGCCATTGCGGTCTCTAGGAGCGTCTAACTCAAAGTTACCGGACGGATGCTTAATGGTCTTAGGGGTTTTGCCATTTTTACGATTAGGCTGAGGATCATGCGCTAAATGCTGCTCAAGCTCAGCCTGGAGAGCGGCTTCAGTGAGTTGCTTGATCAGTGGGCCAAGAATGCTGTCTTTACCTGTGAGGCTTTTACCTGATTGCAGATCTTTAAGGGCTTGTTCGAAGTTAAAAGGTTGGGTCATGTGTCATTCCTGTTTTTGAATATTTTACTGAAATGACACAGAATTATGAACACTACCGTATGTGGCCTTATTACGACGGATACCTGTGGGCAGTCTATTACTGGGTAAACCATTTCAAGTGTTTGGTTATCAAGTGTAACTGATCCCTGCTCGACCAAAACCGTTTGCTAAAGCTGATTTACGCGGGTATGTTAAAGACCAGTTGAGCACTGGACTCACTAAAAATTTGGCGCTATCACAACTCTTAATCCATTTTTAATGGCTGCTTATAATACACTGTTAACCAGTGAAATTAACTTGAGGAAGAAGCTGTTTAAAATATGTGATTATCTGATATGAATTGTCAAATTATATTTATCAGAGTTAGCTATTATGGGCTGCGTTCAGCAAGGTTCTAACTGCCATCTTACATATTAAATATCTCGAGTTAATTCCAGCTTCTTATTGCTCATGTGCACTATGGCTTTGTTTTTTTTGTACATTATCACATAATAAATGTTAAATGGGTCTATTGGCCAATGTTCAATGATTCTAATTTTGTTAATCACAAAGCCATTTTTATTGCTTTTTCTAGAGAAAGGTATGTAAATAATTTTTTCATCAGTAAACTTAAGTGCTATAGCTATATTTATAAATATAGGCTCTGAGTCTACAGATGTTATTATAGTTGCAAATCCAGCTGTGTGTGATATTTTTGTTGAAATGCGTTTTCCATTTTCAACAAAAGATATCTGTCTAACTTCTGAAAAAAACACCCCTTGAATAAGGGGGTATAGTAATAAAACGAGAATGGTGAAGATATTCCAATAAAATATTTTTTTCATAGTAATATAATCCAAATGTATAGTTTAATGATCGTCATTAAAATAAGGCATGTAATGATGTTTAGAAGGAAAGTTGCCGGGTGATTTTTTATGCTGGTTAAAAATAAATTGATACCCTTTGATAATGAGTTTAAAGCCGCAGGATCATTAGATTCTTTTATGATTATTTTTTCAGAAAGTTGATAACCTTCACCTCTAAGGGTTACAATGAAATCTTGAATATTTTCTTTTTGAAAAAAACTTCGTATATTGCTGATTGCAACATTTACGGAATTTTCAGTAACGACTTTTCCTTCCCAACAATTTTTCAAAATCTCATCTCTATTTGATGCAAGTGGATAATTTTTTGCTAAAAAAGTTATTATTTTAATTTCGTTATCAGATAAACTCTCCATGGAAATATTTCTACCATCCGGCATGACTAACAATTTAAATTTTAACTGAATATAAGCCATGTATCTTTACCAATTTTTAAAGTGTAAAATCATGCAATGAGAATGCACGTTTGCATGCGGTTTAGTGTTCTGGGAAGCATAACTTCCTAAATCTAAATCTAAAAATTTGATTATAGTCTTTGCTGGTCTCGAATTGAACTATGAATGCTATAACCAGTAATATAAGCTGCTAATAAGTGAATTAGCTACTGTAATCCACTTAAAACTTTAAAAATTTTTGGTAGATAGTCTACTGTTCAACCCAAGTTGGACACTGATCTGATCCGTTAACTCTGGACACTTAACTAAGCACTATGTGTCAGTTCAAAATTCTCAGGGCTTAAATAGCCAAGTGAACTATGCCTTCTGGTTTTGTTGTAATCAACTTCTATGTACTCAAATACGGCTTGTTTCATGTTTTCCCGGTCCATGATTGGCTCGTACTAAATAGCCTCAACCTTCAGTGAATGGAAGAAGCTCTCTGCACAGGCAGTGTCCAAGCAGCAAGCTTTGCGGCTCACGCTTTGAGTAAGTTGTTGTTTTTTTGATCAGATTCCGATACGCATGTGAACAATATTGGCTGCCGCGGTCACTATGAACGATTACGTTTTTTGGAAACCCTCGACGAAACAACGCCATTGTCAGCGCGTCACAAGCCAACTGAGCCGTCATGCGATTACTCATCGACCAGTCAATCATGGCGCGCGAGTACAAATCGATAATCACCGCCAGATACAGCCAACCTTCGCTCGTGATCAGCTCCGCCCCATTTTTGGTTCGGGCCGGTGGCATCGAAGTTCTGCTCCAGCAGGTTTGGGGCGACTGTGAGCTGGTGAGCGCTGTCGGTTGTGGTTTTGAATTTACGCGCTGCTTTAGCCACTAAATTCTGCCTTGTCATGCTTTTTCAGATCCGCGTATTCTCCATCTTCGGCGAGGTCGACTTGAATACGCCGAGCGCCTGAACGCTCCTTGCTCTGGACAAAAATAGCTTTGATTTGCTCATCACGGTTGTGCTGTTTGAGCAAGTGTGCACTCGACTCTTTGCTTGAATTTTTGCCACGCATAATACCCACTTCGCGATGACTGGTTGTAGATTTCTTCTCAATGGCAGAGCGCCAGTTATAAAGTTGTGATTCGTAGATTTTGAGCTGCCTGGCCGCTTCAGCAACACCGACACGTTCAACTAACTTCATGGCTTCAGCTTTAAATTCAGCAGTATGGGTCTTGCGGGTCTTTTGGGTTGTCATATTCACCTCGTTAAGTCATTTTACTCACTTAGCGTGGTGTCCAAAAGTATTGGATCAGATCATTATCGTGCACTGGATAAATTCAGTGCTGTGATTGATTTTTACTTGAGTGAAACCCTTGATGAACCTGCCGCGCACGCTTTTTTTACTAAAGCTATCAATCAACATGGCTTACCTGAGAAGGTCGTCATTGATAAAAGTGGAGCCAATGCCGCAGCGTTAGATACTGTTAACATTCGGCTGTGGTTATCTGGATATAAGTTCTTCATGATTGAGGTGCTTGCCGTTAAATATATAAATAATATAGTCGAGCAAAGCCACCGAAAATTAAAGGGTAAAATGCATCAATGCCTAGGTTGGAAGTCCTGGGAAGGGGCGGAGTCTACACCCGCAGGAGTTGAACTTTGGTCCATTATTAGGCAAGTGCAAATGAACACTACCGAAAAGATGACACTATGGGAACAATTTTATTTAGTTTTATCTGAGGGATGCAGCCCCCTCAACTTGGAGCGCTAAGTTCTCAGTTTGCGACAGAACCGTAAATTCAGTTGGGGCATTCGCTGCCCTGTTTTGAATTGATCCTGCATTTGTGTAGACTCCGCTAGGTTTATGGTGTGAATAGTGCAAAGACTTATCAGCAAGGGAAGATTGGTATTATGGGTGTCAGATTATTAATGAGAAGTACCGCAATTTGGGCAAGCTTTGTGGTGCTGATGTGCGTTTTGCTGGGGAGCTTTTATTCCCCTCCCTCCCCTCCCTCCTTTGCCTCTATTTGGGATTTATTTACCAATATGCGAGGAGTGAGTCAGGCAAGCGTCCCTAAGGACAGTTCTCGTATTGAGCTCGTCGGTACGCTACCCGCAGATACTGAGCTAGAGCTTATCGGTTTTTATTATTCTTCGATTTGCACCGAAAAAGAGATGTATTTCCCAAACGGAGATATCGCCAATCCCCAGTGGCGCACCAACGGTACGACCTCTCAATTACGGCAAGTGGTCACCAGTTTGCACAATGCCAGTCATTTTACCCAATCCGTTGCGTTGCAGGGCGGAGGGGCATGTGAGTGGCAGTTGACTAATATCAAATTGAATATGTCACTTCTGCCCAGTCATCGCCTATGGCAGGAAGCACAATCCTTGAAAAAGCAGTATTTGGCTGAGTTACCTGTCGCCAAGGTGAAAGATGAAGCCCTTGACAAAGATGCTTTTAAGCAGTCTTTTGACTTGATACCTACCGCAAAGGAAGCTGATGCGGCCAGCGCGGATAGCAATGACGCCACCATCACCTTTTCACCAATTTATTATCCTATTTACAGTTATGCCCCCGAGGATAAGCAGCCCTTTGATGTTGGGCTGAAAAGCAGTTTGCAGCGCGAGGTTTCTGATCGGTGGAGTTTACAACACTCGAGGCGTATCCGTTTAGCCGATGAACGGGTAACGCGGGTGAATTTTACCCCTCAGATTGCTGAAGATTATGCTGTGAATATCCATATCTTGGACAGAAAATCCAAGGTAAGTTATCCCGATGGCACCGAGTTTACCTACATTAAGGCCGGTTTACGGCTTTATCCTTACGGTTCCGCAGAATCCCGCTTCAACAGCTTACAGCGCAGTGCGCGTCTTGAAGATAAAAGACAGTTAGCCAAGATTTACGATTCAGGCATTGAGCATGTGTTTGAAGGGGATAAAGCCAAGGCTGAAGTCCTGTATCGCGAGTTGGGTGAGGCAGGGGATATGGAATCAATCAACTGGCTGCGAGAACGGGCTCGTTGGGGCTACATTAAAGATGGCCAGTACTGGTTAGCGCGCGCTGCTAAGCTTGGCGATATTCAAGCCCAACTGGAATTAATTAATCAACCCTTATCCGTCATTCCTCAGGGTAAAGTGAATACTGGCCAAGCAAAAATCCGTGAGCAGCAAGCATGGCAAACGTTAACCGAACTGACCAAGCAGGGAATACCTCAAGCCGTCAGCACGATGGCGTATTATCAAGTGTTCTCTTGCTCGCCCTATTTTAATGCCTCCGCGGCGCTGGATAATTATCGTAAAAGTGTTAAAGCTCGGCCTGATTTAGCGCGAGATGCTGCCGAAACCTATTACTATTTTAAAGAGGATTTTGAGCAGAGCGAGGAGTTTTGGGAGATTGCTGCCGAGCAGGATCTTTTTGCCGCAGCCGAACTGGCCAATATACTATTGTTGGAACACCATCGAGATGCGACTAGTAGAGCGCGATACTGGCTAGGAAAAGTGACAACGCTTGGCGTCGATAAAGGTTTGCAGAAAGATATATTGGGTAACGCCTACTTCCAACTCGCAACTTTGTTAGATACAGGCGAGGGTGGAGCTGTAGACTCTAAAGCTGCTTTAGCGCTTTATCAGCAGAGCCCTGTAGGATCCCCTCATAATTCATAGCCCCAACAACCATGAGTTAATGAGAGTTGGGCTAGTTTCTTCGCAGCACAAAGCAAATCATCTGCTGATATGGGGTAGTCATGCCGTCGCCGCAGCAGTTCTTTGCCCATCCTGATTGTTGATAGCACATTCCTTTTCTTTACCGTGTTGGCTTGGAAGTGCCGCTGTAATTGCTGTGTTTCTCCGTATAATCCTACCCACCAAAATGCCAGTTGTACCAATAATGCTATCAATAGCAGTATGTCCATCCTCGCCGCATAACGTGTTCTGCTATGACGTAAACCAAAGCCATAAGCGGGGCTTTTTAAATCTCTAAAGGTTTCTTCTATTTGCATCCGTTTTTGGTAAATATTAACCAGTTTTTGAGGCGACATGGCTTCTATGGTCAAGTTGGTCACCAGTGCCCAAGGCTCTTTGGCGGTCAGTTCATACGTCCATTGCGCCGTATGGTGACAGTCTGTTGTCGTACTTCGCTGACCTTTTCTGCCTTTACTTGGAGCCCTGAACAATACCATCTCGCATAACAAGGGTTTCTTTACCGATAACGCCACTCGCCCAACATGTTTTGCGCGACGACTGGCTTTGGGATAAAGCGCTTTTAGCGAAAATTGGCGACCGAAGGGGTGCAGCCGATAGACACTTAATCCTCTGACACGACCCAGCCAATACCAACCGAGCTGCTCGACTTTTCGAAACCATGGATTACGGAAGCCCGCGTCAGTGACTATCAGCGGGGTAATATTGTCAGGTAACACTTTATGGAGTTCATTCAGAAACTGATTATGGGCAGTTTGTGTGCCTTGTAGTACTAACGGAAATGTTCGCTCGTAGAGCGTGATAGAGCGGCCCTTAATCGCAATAGAGGCGCGTAGTGCAATCAGTTCACGACCTTCACGCATATCAGACCAATCCACCAGTATGGTCGGCATCGTATGTGCTGTTAGCAGCCACTTTGCATGCCACTGATAAACAGCCAGTCTTTCATGGTGAAGGTGCGGGTTGCCCAATAATCTATCCATGCGTTTTATTGAGTGTTTAGTATGAGTGCTGGTGCCATCAATGTGCCGCCCTAAATGCGTGAGGGTGAGACAATCCGCGTTGATGAGGGCTTTGCAGGCGACCATGAGTGTATTCAGTCGCTTTTGATGGATTTCTGGACAATGTTGATAGAGAGATTGATGTAAGATAGTTAACACTTGCACCTTGATGCCCTGTGATTGATGTTTGTTCGCACTTCCATCTGATCACACTTCAAGGTGCAAGTTCACTCTAATTTAATGATTTATCTGAAAATCATCAGGGGATTCTTCAGAGCAGAGCCTTGATGTGGCGGGATACTTTTCAAATGACTATGAAGCAAAGGCAAAGGATAGAGTCCTAGTACTCCAAAGCATGAAGTTGTAGCTTAATACTTATATAGGCTTCTGTCGCAAAGTTGACGATAAGAGTTTCAGAATGGATAATCTTTGGATATAAATTTGGAGTATTCACTGCATGACACTCAATTTTTCTGGCAGGCATTATCCATCAGATATCATCATGCACAGCGTCTCAAGCAGTTACAGCGAGAGTTGGCTGGTTTTGAGCAAATCAAAAAATTTACCCTGCTGCCGGAAGCTTTTTCAATGGAGGCGGGGTTAATTACTCCGACGCTTAAGCAGCGCTGCAAAATGATTTATCACAAGTACGCCCATGAAATTAATGCTATGTATAATAATTGATTGTTAAACATTTGATCTTAAAAGGCCGCTTAGCGGCCTTTTTTGTCTCAGCTACTTCCTGACGCATAATTCTTAGCTTAAAATTCGCCCCGTTTACTGGTGCGCACGAGGCGCAAGGTGTCGGTGTAAAGGATAGTTAAATGGAACTTTCGATTCGTCGTTTATGCACCTCGGTCGGTGCGGTGTGGTTATCTTCTTTTGTGGTCATTCCTGCTGCGGTTGCGGCGGAATATGACAAAATGGTTCACGGTCCCGTGGATCTTCCCAATGGCTCAATTTCTATCAAAAAGATCATAAAGTGTGGGGCGAAATGCTCTATGGCGATGCGCCCGGCGTGCGTCTTGATGATTATGGTTCTGCTGAAGTGGTTGCGGTTTTTTACCTCGATTTTGATAAAGGTGGCAACAAAGAAGTGGTTGTCATGCTGAAAGATGCCGATGGTCAGCATTTACGGGGCTATGGTTTTGAAGGGGATGATCTCACAAAACTCCCCCGTCTACAGGTTGTGCTCGATGAAGTGGCACCAACCTTAACCTCGTTTACCGTAGGTAGCGTTCGTAAAGTACTAAGCCAAATTCCGCCGCAACAATACCGTATGACCTATGATGTTGACGCGATTGAAGATCCCGCCATTAAAGCGATTGTCGATGGTTCTACTAAGCTCAAGCCGACCTTAGTGGGTTATCGTAATTCCGAAGGTTCACCCGTAGATGTGAAGACCGCCGTCGAATATAAATTACGTTATCCACTGACTCGTAAAGATAAAGATGCCCAAGGTAATGAGCATCAATATAGCCTTGTGACCACCTTTGATCGCAGTGGATATAGTGAAGAAGACGGCAGTTTTGTATTGGTGAGCGTGGCCTTTGAGGCTGATGACTTTGATTGGCTTAAAAGTGGTGGTGCCGTGATCCCTAAAACTGGCCCATCCTACGATTTTATGAGTATGGGCATGGGGAGCACTTGGGCAGGGCTTGCCAGTGAAAGTCATTATGCCCAAGGCGTGCTCGATGGCCCGTATGCAGCCTACGATGGTCGCAATGGTAGCGTGGTTTACTCTGGTAACTACAAACAGGGCAAAAAAGTCGGTAAGTGGATGGAGACAGAGAACCAAGCCATTTATTGGGAAGGCGAATATCTTGACGGTAAAAAACAGGGTAAATGGGTTTTACAGTCAGTCATGGATGATGCCGACAACTATGGCTTTATCCATTACAACAAGGGCGTGCCTGATGGCCCGAGCGAAATCTATACCCCAGATTACGATTCGGGCACCGAAGGCGCGAAGAAATTGTCCGAAAAGGGCATTTATCTTAATGGCGTAAAAGACGGTGAGTGGCTTGAGTCCGATGGCAGCAAAGGCCTGTATCAAAAGGGTGTGAAGCAAGGCGCTTGGACGGAAAAGGTTACCCAAGGGGATTATCGCTTTCAAACCGGTGACGGCAACTATCTCGATGGTAAACGTTCAGGCACTTGGGTCTATATTCGAACGCCTGATACGAATGATGCTTTTACTACAAGACAATCAGTGACTTATCTCTACAAGGCCGAAGTCAACTATGAGAATGGCCTGCGCCAAGGTGAGGCAAAGTTATTCAATAAAGATAATTTTATGTTTGCCCTCAAACATTACGATAAGGGCAGACTCCATGGTGAAAGTTTATGGTATTCAGCGCCGAATATTGTCAGCAATGTTGCCAATTATCGTCAAGGCGAGTTAGACGGCCTGCAAATGTGGCTCGAGCCTAACGGCGATCTCAATGAATTGAGTCAGTATAAGTTCAATGCAGCGGTAAAACTTAAACCGTCGCAGGATGAATGCATGATGCGAAAAGAGCCCTACGCAGGCGATTGTGATGGCGTGTTAATCTCAAAAGATGCTGAGACTAGCTCGATTAAAGACGGTGAGCAGCGTGTATATCGTGGCGGCCTACTATCCGAATTAACCTATTACACCAATGGGTCGGTCGATAAAGAATATCGATTTGATTCCAACGGTCGCTTAACGTCCCTGCAGGCTTATAAAGCGGGCAAGGAATACGGCCCAAGCATCCGCAATTCCACCGACGACGGCTATTCCCTAAGTAGCTACACTCAGATGATCAACAATCGTGCAGCAGGGGCTAGCTACAGCTTCCACCCTAACGGCCAACTTCGTGATTTATCGAATTTTTGCCAGCAAGAAGGTGAAATGTGGAATGGTCAACCGTACTTTTGGAGTAATGCGGGTGAACGTTGTGGCATTCAGCGGGAATATTTTGATAATGGTGTCGTGAGTTGTATTGAAGAGCTCGACAGTGGTTATGTCGTGGATAAAGTCTGTTACGACCGCAATGGCAAGTTATCGAGCGAAATGGTGCGGATTGATGAGCAACATGTGGTGCATAAGCGCTATATCAACGGGGTCATTTATCAAGAAGATCCGGGGTTCTCTGATTCTTCAAATGTGGTTAAAGGGCGCAAAATTTATTACTTAGAAAACCCTAAAAGCCATGGTGTGTTTAAGTCCTACCGTAATGGTCAGCTAGAATACGAAAAAATCTATGATATGGGTAAAGCTGGCTGTATGAAAAAGTACGATGCCAATGGTAAGCAAACCCCAGAAACCGCGAACTGCCAGTTCTAGCATCGCGCTTCTCTTTTCTGTTAGGCTTGGTCGGGATAAACAGGGCAATCGCTGTGTTTATCCCATTCACAGCATAAAAGTATAATAACAACAAAAAGGAAGTCTCTTGCTGTAAAATATTATGTACTCTCAATCACTAAATATTGCAGATTAAAAATATGTTCAGCTTTAACACAATGTGTATAGTCTGGCAGCGGTTTTATGCTCTGTCGAAGTTAAACGCTTAATTTAAAAATAGTTATTAGGAGCTTTATAAAACGATGTCTTTAAATAATCGAATAGTTATTCACTCAAGTGCTACTCGAGAAAATGACAATGCAGAGTTTGCATTATGTATTGAAGCAGATTTAAGTTTTAACCAAGCCATGAAATCAGTGCAAGATTACGACTGGTCATTTAACGTCAAACAACTGAAAAGTGGCCAAGAATGTAACGCATTCTCTTTATCAAAAGCAGATGATGCTGATAATTATATGCAGTTTTTTATCTTCGCAGTTGATGATGACTTATTCAGCATTCAACTTAATATCATGAATAAAAGAAACCGTCGTTATATTTGGGATCGAACATCCGTTTCAGTTGATTTAGGTGTTTGTACTAAATCTGAACTACAGAAGAAGCTTGAACCTCTAAGAAGCTATAGTGTTAGCAGATTGTATAAAAAGCATCGTTCTAAAACATGGTTAAATAAACATAGTTTGCTTGTAGTTTTTTTGTTGTTTGTAGTGTTAGGGATAATGATTGAACGTTGGATAAAGCCATTACATAGTCCCTCTTTTGACGCTTTACTTTGGAACCCTGTTATTTATATTGGTGCCAGCGTATTTAGTACCTGCTTCTTAGTTTTAAAACGTGTGCGGCAGGGATTGAGGGGGGGAACTTGGAAGGACAGAGTATCTATTTGTTTAGGAATGATTTGCCTTGGGCCATTAATAGTTTTCAGCTTTATGCTTAGTTTCGGTACTTACTGGCATATGCTGACTAAAAAGCCTGCAAGTCAAGTTGAAGTCGTTGCAGAACTACCTTCAACTTGGAGTTCGACTGGCCGTGGAAGTTGTACCGGGAAGCTCTGGGTTCACCCACCAGGGGAGCCTCAGCATGAAAGGATACTTTGTTACGTGCCTAAAGAATTATGGGCAGAGCTGAAAGTTGGAGATAGATTGTTGCTAAATGGTGATCGTTCTTCGGTAGCATTCACTCCCGCTGATATTTTAATCTTACCAAATTAGCGCAAGTGCAACAATAATCTTCATGGCTTAGCTTTATGTATCAATCTCATGCATTTATTCAGGTGGAATATGTTTTTAAAGTTTTCTTGGATGAGATTCATTGCACCTCAATTTATAGCCGCAAGATCTCAGTTTGCGACAGAACCCAAATTCCCTATCTTATCTATAATGTCGTCAATTAAATATCAATAAATCTACATTTCAACAACATAAAAATTAAAGGGCACACATGACCATAGTAAAATACAAGGCAGTTAACCCAGTAATCGGTATAACAGTGCTAGGCATCGCCGTCATGCTTGCTGCCTGTGATAACTCATCCACAGACTCGAACAATATCAGCATCCCCACAGAGCGTGAATATCAAATCATTTCGAGTGAGACCAATTTAACTGACCGTGACTATTCTGGTAATAACAATACTATGCAGGCCAGGATGATATTGAAGTATCAATTGCAATCGACACACAATGATGCAGCAACATTGTCGAGCCCACTGAGTACGAGTGGCAACTTTATTATCACACCCAGCCTACTGCAGTTTGCCGACCGCGCCATTCCTTTACCTATCAGCAATATCGATGAGCGTATCCAGTCCAATGAACTCTCATTGATGATTAAGGATGGGTTTAACCTGAGTGTTAATGAAGGTGAAGTGATGGCCCTATCGCCCATAGATAAGCCACAAGAGCAAGATTTAGCCAAGATGTTTGAGCAATGGGACAATCTTAAATCGCTGTTTCAACAGGTGCCTATGCTCCCCGTTAAGCTTGAACCTAAGGTGGGTTTTAGCAAGGTATCCCCAAAGGATAAACACTTAACATGGACCGTTGAGCAAGTCACTGAAGATACCTTAGTCGCTGTATTACAAGGTGAAAATACAGAATCACCAGAGCAGTATCAAAAAACCTATGGCGCGTTTGAAGTTGACCGAAAAACCGGCTGGCTCAATAGCCTGGTATTGATTAATCAGTCGATGCGTAATGGACGACTGGTTAATCATCGTTTGGCCATGGCGCCAAAGGATAAACCCTTTGTAATGAGCATTATTTGGCACGCCTATGCCGACTATGATGCGTTACGAATAGCTGAAGATAGCCAGCGAACACTCAATGATATTCATAAAGATAATCTCATTTACCAAGATATGGATAGCCAGATTGTGCAAGCTTTACTGCCTGAGCATCAAGGCATCATTGATAACATTGGCAGCTGGGGTGAAGATGCAATGAAAGAGTTGCAACTGCGCTTTGTGCACGGGTTAACGAAAAAGTATTTTTCCGGTGAGGTTCTTTACCAAGATATCCAAGCTTTTGATGATAAAAATAACCCTATCGATATCCAATTTTGGCAACACAACCGTTCATGGGTGAATAACTACGGCGGTAAGATTGAATCGGCAAGTGATTTACTGCCGATAGGCTGGGACAATACCGCGAGCAAGATCAAGAAAATTAATCACATCAGTGCCAAATTAACACTCATACCCGAAAAAAATCGTTTGGTAACAAGGCCTTGGAGCGAACTGTTAGCCAAACCTTATCACTTTGGTGGCGCCAGTCTACAGATCACCTTAATCGATGCTAATACTCACCTCTATAAAGTCGTTATGCGCCAAACTGCTGAAAAGGGGATTAATATTAACTTTAGCCAGTTTAATGGGCAAATGGGTGATGCGATGGTCGATCAGGGTTACCCTACATGGTTGAGCGCCTCTGAGCAGGATTTGCTAAATGTATTATTTAAATATGGCGAAAAACACGTTAACAGCAATGCTACGGCTTTCTTATTAAAGCTGACTGATATCCCCGAGACCATGAGCTTTTATGAAACCGAACCTCAACCGCAAATGGCGCACACAAATCCGGTCACCTTTATGCATATCAGCGACTACTACAAGGATCTTGCTAACCCAACAAGTGGTTTCGATTACTCAAGAGAGACGGATTTTTTCCTCACAGATCCAAGCCAGCTGCAGCTAAGCGTGAAAGAAATCAGTGACGTTAAGGATATCAAATCGATTTCAGATGATGGCCACAATTTTTATATTCCAATGTCACCAGCTCTTGCTATGAGTTGTAAACCCGAAATTGAACAAGGTTTTACTGAAGGAAAGCAACCAGTGACTTGGGTGTATGACACCAAAGCGTTAACAGGACCCGCCTATCATCTGGCAAGTCCAGACGGTGTGAGGCGTTATTTTTACGATAAAAAAATCCAAGGCAAGATCCATTGCCAAGGCGACGTGACATGGCAGCATGTAACGCTTCAACCCGGCGAAAGACCATGGCTTGTTGATATTGGCCCTTGGCTAACACAGCCTAGTATGGCAGAGAATCCCAGCGAATTACTTAAGCAGTATTTCAAAATACAGGACGATGAAGGCACAAACTTAACCATAAGGCTTCCCGAAAATAGTGCCGAGCTGAGCATCAAAGACGTTCTGGTCGATGGGAAATTTATCAGTGTGTCTGGCGCTGCTGCCAAGGTCAGTATCATGCAAATATCAGCTAAACCTATTGAATTACCATATCAATTCACCTTTAAGCCCCTGCCTTAGGAGCCGTTATGCGCAACATTATCCATTTGCTCCTTGCCGCTCTCGTGCTTTTTAGCGCCAATGCTAATGCTGAAAATGTGTTACTCGATTCAAATTGGAATGTCGTCAAAAGTAAAAAATCGGCACATTATTATTTAAAGCCACCCGTTGAGACTGTTGATGGGGAATTTAAAGTTGAGATTTATTATCAAGACAACGATGCACTGTTCTGTGCTGGGACGCTCTTAGATAACAAACTGGGTAAAACACTCAAGATTGAGCAATTTCGCGGAGCTTATCAATGTTACTTCGATGATGGTAATCCCTACCAACAAGCGTTTATCAACGATCAAGGTCAACTTCATGGCTTGTTCAAAAAATATATCGCAACGGGTTCGCACTATGTGGAATCACACTTTGAGAATGGTGTACAGCAAGGTCTTGAAACGGGTTATTGGGAAGGGGGGAATGTCCGCTACAAAACAACCTATCAAAATGATAAAGAAGTCGGCATAAGTGAACATTTCAGCCCAGAAGGCGAATTAACCGCAAAAATTTGCAACGACGCTAATGGTGTGAACCAATATTTTAATCTCGGCAAACTCAACCGTGAAGTCCATAAAGTCGATGGCCTATTGCAAGGCATAGAGACCACTTGGGGCCTTAATGGGCAAGTGATATCGACCCAAGAGTACGCCAAAGGCCAAAAACAAGGCGACTATTTTGAATATTTTGACGATAACAAAGTTAAACGCCATTACCGCTACGACAATGATTATAAAGTTGGTGAGCAGCTCGACTTCCATGAAAATGGCCAACTCGCCAGAAAAGAAATCACTGAAGCTCCATGGAATGTGAAGCTATCGGAGCAATACAATGATCAGGGGGAAATACTGAGTTCAACTGAAGAAAAACATCAAGGGGACCGCTGGATTTATCAGAAAAGACAATACTTCAAGCAAGGAAAACTCATCAGAAGTAACGAAGAAGACCAACTTAAAAAGTGGTCTTTATATGAGGAGTTTAGTGAAGGAGAGCTCGTTGCACGAACAGAATCAATTAACAATAATCGAACCGGACTCTATATCGTGTCCTCTGGTTTTTTTGAAGACAAACCCTTGCTCACTCAAGAATATTATCAAAACGGGCTTCGTCATGGCACCTATGAACGCATTCAGCTTAATGATAAACAGCGCACAGTGATTGAACGCGGCCAATATACTCACGACAAACCCAGTGGCACTTGGATGAAACGACAATTTGAACATGGCAAAAGTACCTTTAGTTATGACGATAAAGGTGAGCTCCATGGCGAATACCGTAACGAAACTGATTCAGGGCAACTGCTTGAACTGCTGACGTTTACTCATGGTAAGGCGACGGGACTGTGTCAGCGTTATGCCAATAATGGTCAGCTATATGAAAAAGGCGAATACCGTGATGGCAAGCGGCACGGCGATTGGATTTTGGCTAAAGAATACGCTTATATGGCCTATCCTCAACCGAATAGGCTGTATTGGATTGGCCGATATAATATGGGGGCGCAAGTTGGACTTTGGGAGCAGGTCAATATGAATAATTATCGATTAAAACAAGAAAAATATGATGACAAAGGCAATCTTCATGGAAAACAGTATACCTTTGCCGAAGATGGCTCAATGGAAGAAATCGCTGAATTTCGCCATGGAGAATTCATTTCAGTAAAGCATGAATTTCCTACGTCATCTCAATGGATGGATTTACCGTCGCCTTTAACATAGCGACTTTACAGCGGTGAGAATAACTATGGCTATGTGCCCAATCCGGTGAATTGGGTTGAACCGTTGGGGTTGGCAGGGGGGAAGTTGATTGTTAAAAAAACCAAAAATTCTAAGCAGTAATAACTTAACTGATAAGGAAAGGTTCTATCTTCAGTGGCCGTTTATGAAAAACAAAATGCTTTGAATAGAGCCGCCAAACGTGGCGAGTTAGTTTGAAACTAAGGAGCTTATGATGTAAGGATATCTTCTTTGCGGACATTTGTTTTGGCTGCAAGACAAGTGAAGCATTAAACTGAATTAGTCTCGACTTGATCTGACACATCGCCTTGAAAAGGTGAGAGTTACCAGTTTTGATTGTGGGTGTCGAATCCTTAATCAAAACCAAGGAGGTAACTCTCATGCTCCATAGTAACAATCCAATCATCAAACACAAAACAGGTTTACTCAATCTGGCAGAGGAACTGAGCAACGTCTCCAGAGCCTGCAAAGTCATGGGTGTGTCTCGTGATACGTTTTATCGTTACCGCGAGTTAGTGGACGATGGCGGTGTTGATGCACTGATCGAAAAAAGTCGTAGAAGTCCAAATCTCAAGAACCGTGTCGAAGAAGCTGTTGAACAGGCAGTGATGGAGTATGCGATTGAATTTCCCGCCCATGGCCAACACAGAACCAGCAATGAACTGCGCAAAAAAGGCGTGTTTGTTTCTGGCAGTGGTGTCCGCTCAATCTGGTTGCGACATGATTTAGAGAACTTTAAGAAGCGACTGAAAGCCTTGGAAGCCAAAGTAGCTCGCGATGGCATTCAACTTACTGATGAACAGATTGCGGCACTTGAGCGCAAAAAACACGACGATGAAGCCTGTGGTGAGATTGAAACCGCGCACCCAGGCTACCTTGGGTCGCAAGACACGTTTTATGTCGGAAACCTCAAGGGCGTTGGTCGTATCTATCAGCAAACCTATGTCGATACGTACTGCAAAGTCGCTCATTGCAAGCTCTATACTACGAAAACACCTATCACTGCAGCGGACTTATTGAACGACAAAGTATTGCCGTTTTACGAGTCACAGCAGTTGCCGGTGCTGCGTATTTTAACTGACCGTGGCACAGAGTATTGCGGCAAGGTCGAGCACCATGATTACCAGCTATATCTGGCGATTAATGATATCGACCACACGAAAACCAAAGCGATGTCGCCGCAAACGAATGGGATCTGCGAGCGGTTTCATAAGACGATCCTGAACGAGTTTTATCAGGTGACCTTCCGCAAAAAGCTGTACCAAACGCTGGAGGAGCTGCAAAAAGATCTGGACGAGTGGCTGTCTTACTACAACAATGAACGCACTCATCAAGGCAAAATGTGCAACGGCAGAACGCCAGTTGAAACATTGATTGATGGGAAACGGGTTTGGGCGGAAAAGAATCTGACTCGAATCTAATCTGACAGACACCAGCATAAAACTGGTAACTGTCAGATCAAGTCTGAGCTAGTACAATTAAACCGTGTCCATCTGTTTGCTGTACCTTGAGCGACATAACAAACCTGTTGCCTTACTTTTTGCATCCATGGTCAAACTGTACTGGTCAACCCAAACTGGACACTTTTACTTGAGAATTCTCAAACTCTACAGGTGACAGATCGTTATTAGCAGAATGAAGTCGCTCCAAGTTGTAATATTTGATGTAAGCCGTCACATCTTGCTTCATAAACTCCCTTGTTGGTTGAGCAACTTTAAAAATCCAATCGTGTTTCAAGCTACCAAAGAATCGCTCAACAACGGCATTATGGTAGTGTTCATAATTCTGTGTCATTTCAGTAAAATATTCAAAAACAGGAATGACACATGACCCAACCTTTTAACTTCGAACAAGCCCTTAAAGATCTGCAATCAGGTAAAAGCCTCACAGGTAAAGACAGCATTCTTGGCCCACTGATCAAGCAACTCACTGAAGCGGCTCTCCAGGCTGAGCTTGAGCAGCATTTAGCGCATGATCCTCAGCCTAATCGTAAAAATGGCAAAACCCCTAAGACCATTAAGCATCCGTCCGGTAACTTTGAGTTAGACGCGCCTAGAGACCGCAATGGCACCTTTGAGCCTCAGTTGATTAAGAAAAATCAAACTACGCTAACCGATGAAATCGAACGTAAAGTGTTATCGATGTTCAGTATAGGTATGAGCTATCGCGATATTAATCAACATGTTGAAGATATGTATGGACTCAATGTGTCTAACGCAACAGTCAGTGCTATCACTGACAAACTCATCCCCGAACTTAAAGCGTGGCAACAGCGCCCATTAGATAGCCATTATCCTATCGTGTGGCTTGATGCGATACATTATAAAGTCAAAGAGGATGGGCGTTACGTCAGTAAAGCCGTTTACACATTGTTAGCGCTTAATATGAAAGGAAAAAAGGAAATTTTAGGGCTTCACTTATCCGAAAATGAAGGCGCTAATTACTGGCTATCCGTACTGACCGATCTTAATAATCGTGGTGTAAAAGATATTCTTATCGCCTGTGTTGACGGCTTGACCGGTTTCCCTGAGGCCATAGCCAGTATCTTCCCTCATACGGAAACACAGCTATGCGTTATCCACCAGATCCGCAACTCAATGAAGTATGTCGCCTCAAAAAATCAGAAAGCGTTTATGGCTGATTTAAAGCCTGTGTATCGAGCCGTGAGTAAAGAAGCCGCAGAGATGGCATTGGACGAACTGGAGGCCAAATGGGGTGATGCTTATCCGCTGGTAATCAACTCTTGGCGTCGCAAATGGCATAATTTGTCCCATTATTTTAAGTACCCAGAACATATCAGGAAAGTGATTTACACGACCAATGCAGTTGAGGCTGTGCATCGCCAATTTAGAAAGCTCACCAAAACCAAAGGTGCATTTCCTAATGAAAATAGCTTGTTGAAGCTACTTTACGCAGGCATATTAAACGCCTCAGATAAATGGACCATGCCAATCCACAATTGGAGCCTTTGTTTATCACAGTTAGCGATTTATTTTGAAGGGCGTTTAGATAGCGTGCTAGAAATTTAAAAATTAGCCTGACACAGAATTTTGAACGCCCTCGGCATTATCCCAACACGCACCCACATCACCCATGCTGGCTCGGATACCATAGCTCGATAGCAGCCTACCGAATTGTTTACTGGTATATTGCGAGCCTCGGTCACTGTGAAATACCAGCCCTCGCGCTGGTTGTCGCAGGTTGTAGGCTTTTATTAATGCCTTGGATATCAAATCTGTGGTCATGCGTTTGTCTATGCGCCATCCCACAATCCGGCGTGAATATAAATCCATCACCACAGCTAAGTACATCCAGCCTTCACCCGTCTTTAAATAGGTCACGTCACCCGCCCAGACCTGATTAGCCGATACTGGATTAAAGTTCATGTTTAACAGGTTATCAGCCACTGCATCTGAGTGTTTTCGCTGTGTCGTCACCTTGTAAGCACATCGCTGGGTTGCTTTGAGTCGAAGGCGGTGCATAATTTTACGAACGAGATAGCGACCAACCTGGTAGCCTTCCTTGCGCAATTTCTTCACCATTTCACGATTCCCTAAGCTGCCTCGACTTTGCTTAAATAGCTGTCGAACAAGGCGATAAAGCTTCAGTGTTTCAACGCTTATCACGTTTGCAGGGCGTTTATGCCAATCGTAATAGCCTGACTTACTGACACTCATTACTCGACATAACAGTGTTATGGGAAACAGGTGAGATTGCAGTTTGATGAAACGAAATCTTACTTCATTTCTCTCGCAAAGAAGGCGCTTGCCTTTTTTAGAATTTCTTTCTCCATGCGTAATTCTTTGTTTTCTCTACGCAATCGCTTCAACTCATCACGCTCAGACTCTTCTAAGGTGATGCCTTGTTGCAGGGCTTCGTGTTTTTCCTTCCAGTTGTAAAGCAGGCTCGTGCTAACTCCAAGAGACTTTGCCGCATCGGCAACGCTATAACCTTGCTCCAGCACCATCAAGACGGCTTCATCTTTAAATGCCTGCGGATAACTCTTATGTGATTTTTTCAGACTCATATAGACCTCTTAATTTATTGACCATACTGTCTCAAAATTAAGTGTCCGATGGGATTAGACCAGAACAAACTTTAGTCCACCTCTTTTGATGATACGTTGGCATGTATCAATTGTAACTTTCAGGCTAACATTAAAATTACAGAGATAATTTCAATTTAATAAGAGGCTGTTAATAATTCTGTGTCAGGCTAATTCCAAATGAATCAAAAATTTGCATTGGGATGAATCTAAATCTGTGGTTTAATTTAACTAGCACAAATTTATTAGTCAAAGGACGGTTATGGGGAAAATAGTTATTCTTTCTTGCTCATTACTTGCAGCACTTCTGATGCTATTCGTTGCAATGAGTCACGATTTTGGTGACTTCTGTATTATTAGGAATACTCAATTTTCCTGTGTTGAATGGGATTTGACTTTTCTCTTTGGATACATAGGGGCATATTTAATATATGGCGCTCTGCTTGGCGCTGTTATTTGGTGCTTATGGTGTCGCTGTCGGTTATGGCTCGTCATTCTGACTAAGAAATTTAGCTGCCGATGAAACAATGAAATTGGTGCTCTAGGTTGTCCATTATGTCAATAATGCGGTAGGTTCAGAAAAGATAACCCCGAATCTTTGTGTTGGTGTACGAACGGCTAAATAATATGGCTATATCCACTCATTTTGAGTTACCTTAACCATGTTGGGCAAGTACAAATTTATATGATTAGGGTCATCAGCACATTCCACATCGTTATGCAGTAGTCGTGGTCACATGGCATCATAGAGGATTTAGTCATATCATCTCTGGGAGACACATATTACGGCTTGCATATACTGGTATTTGAAGTTACATCTGCGATGAGTTCTGTCACCGCAAATACAACTGAAAATCAGATTGATTTTACCGGTTCAGTTGAAAAGAGTTTAAGTGGTTTTTTGTCTGGTACAGGCGGCGTTTTTTGATATGAAAACAATGAGTAAAAAAACATTTTCCATAGTGGGGATAACAGCCACAATACTTCTCCATTTCATTATTATGACGGTAGTTTTGACGCTGGTTTTATTGAATATAAAATATGGTGCTGAAGCTGATTTGATGAGTACAGAATCCTTCTACTTGGTTGATTCAATATATGGCATGGTTCACCTTCTTTACTTTAGCTCGTTAATTTCATTTGTCGTGTTTTTTTGTCTTTTGTCTTTATTTCCAAGTGGATGAAGAACAGAAATGCTTAATGCCCTAAACCTCGACTCGGCTTTTCACCTTGTATGGAGTGTCATCCACAGTGCTTAGAAAATTCAGTTTGATTACTTATTTTCTTGCATCTACTGTATTAGCTTCAGATGTCGGTGACCATAAGGCTGGAATTTGGTCAATAGAATCTGCCCAAGATATGACTCGGTGGATTATCATTCATAATATTGAGAGTGATGCAAATACTGCAGTATTTCACATCGAGGTTATTGGCAGAAAACATGGGCATGCAGTTTGGCAGATTGAGCGCTTAGTTCACCATATGGCGATCACAGAAAAGGCATTGAAAGCCAGTGTAAAAATCCCCCTAAAAAGCGGAGCTGTTTACCCTGAATCTTTTAACCACGCTTATTTGTCTTGGCAGAAAGAAAACAATGGCATGGGTGGAGCTATCTGTGACACCTCCGTAATAGAATGTTTTTAAATGCATAGAAAGCGTTGCTGGAAGTGTATTACATTACGGTGCTTTTATGCAATTCGCATCGTTGATTTACTAAGCAAAAGTCTGCTCCATTTTGGTATCAATGAACTCATAGATTTTCTAATGGATGTTCGCTCTTAAATCGTGTTAGTGGATAACTCTAAGACAGACTGATTCACGCACTGAAAATTGACATTTGTCGCAGTTTCGGATTAACCAGCTTTTGCCCCAAAGCAATTTTTAACCCTTTATAATCACTGATCGCGAAGTAGCCTGATCCCTAAATTTTTGTAATGATGGCAAGTGCCTACTTTTAATTACTTTCGTGCAGGTATAAGGCGTTAAGCGCAAAGGTACTACCACTATTTTGGATAATGATGAAACTTACAGCATTAGTTGATAATACTCGTTTAGACAGTAGGCCAGAGCTAGCTGTTGAGCGGGGGCTCTCTTTTCATGTAGAGACAATGGGAAGCCAAATTCTGTTTGATACAGGAAGCAGTAGTACGTTCTGTGAAAATGCGGCATTGATGAATATTAGCATTCAAGATGTTGATCTTGCAGTGATATCTCATCGTCACCACGACCATTGCAACGGTACAACTCACTTTATTGAACGAAATTCCAAAGCAAAGATATATCTGAAAGACTGTGAGGATAAAAACTATCTATTTAAGGCGTTTGGTTTTAAGAATGATGTTGGTATTAATAAAGAATTGCTAAAAAATGCTAGTGAGCGCTTAATTTTTGTTGAACATACAACAGAGATATTGCCGAACATTTTTATTATAACCGAAATTAGTGATAAATATGAAAAACCAAAAGGGAATCGGTATCTCTATACCCAATCAGAAAATGGTTACAAAAATGATACATTTGACCATGAATTACTATTGGTAGTTAAAGAAAGCGATGGCCTAATCGTCTTTACTGGTTGTGCTCACAGCGGTGTTTTAAATATGGTTGAGACTGCTATTGAACTGTTCCCTAACCACAGAATAAAAGCAGTTGTTGGAGGTTTTCACTTGGTTGGTTTGCCACTATTGAATAGCATTGGTGGGACTAAACAAGATATTCAAGCAATCGGTCAGGCTTTGTCACACTATCCAATTGATAAGCTGTACACAGGACATTGCACAGGAATGAAAGCATTTGGATTACTTAAAGAAGTCCTTGGAGATCGTCTAGAACATTTACCAACGGGGCGAAGCGTATTAATTTAGTGATCTCAGTACACTTGCGCTACAGCGCGGATACCGGGCTAGTCAGTATCCACAATAGAATGGGTGAAAAAGAGGTTAGCAAGATTACGGATAACCAAAAGGGAGGTTATTAATGCGCTGGATACTATTATTGCTGCTGTTGCCATTGACCACAGCTTGTCAGACCGTTCCAACTGAGCCAAAAAATCTAGAGTGGCGCCATATGGTGGGTTCCAACTCAGATGAACTTTGGGTAACCGAGGTACTCTTTTATCGTCAGGGTAAGTTGGTGGATGCCTCAACCAATGGTTCTGCCGGATTTTTCGGGGCTGAAGGATTAAAAGAAAAAGACTATCGCTGGAGTATTTCTAAAGGAAGTCACACCACACGGCCGATTCCGGATCAGGTGGAGCTAGAGTGGATTTCATTTCACGACAAGAAGCGCTATCGAATAAGTTTGGCGTTGCCAGCAGAGTTAGAAAGCATAATTGCGCAACCTTATCGCTTCAAAGTGAGGGATGAGTGGCGTGAAGAGCGTCGTAGGAATATTGGGTTGGGTATGGCGACCGGAGGTTATGTCGAGGCGTTTTTAACCAATGCCAAAGTGAAGCCTGATATCCTGCTGGCTAGGGGGATTGCTAAGGAAATTCAAACCTCGCAAGACAAGGAAAATTCCGTCACCAAAGTCTACAAAGTGTGGTTCGACGATTTTGATAAAGCATATGGTGATGCCTATCAACAGTACCCCACACCCAGTGGCATGGCTTGGGCTCCGATCATGGATGCTTACCGTGCCGCACAGCCCAAAACAGATACAAACCCCGTGCAATGATGATATCAATTGTACTAGCTCAGACTTGATCTGACAGTTACCAGTTTTATGCTGGTGTCTGTCAGATTAGATTCGAGTCAGATTCTTTTCCGCCCAAACCCGTTTCCCATCAATCAATGTTTCAACTGGCGTTCTGCCGTTGCACATTTTGCCTTGATGAGTGCGTTCATTGTTGTAGTAAGACAGCCACTCGTCCAGATCTTTTTGCAGCTCCTCCAGCGTTTGGTACAGCTTTTTGCGGAAGGTCACCTGATAAAACTCGTTCAGGATCGTCTTATGAAACCGCTCGCAGATCCCATTCGTTTGCGGCGACATCGCTTTGGTTTTCGTGTGGTCGATATCATTAATCGCCAGATATAGCTGGTAATCATGGTGCTCGACCTTGCCGCAATACTCTGTGCCACGGTCAGTTAAAATACGCAGCACCGGCAACTGCTGTGACTCGTAAAACGGCAATACTTTGTCGTTCAATAAGTCCGCTGCAGTGATAGGTGTTTTCGTAGTATAGAGCTTGCAATGAGCGACTTTGCAGTACGTATCGACATAGGTTTGCTGATAGATACGACCAACGCCCTTGAGGTTTCCGACATAAAACGTGTCTTGCGACCCAAGGTAGCCTGGGTGCGCGGTTTCAATCTCACCACAGGCTTCATCGTCGTGTTTTTTGCGCTCAAGTGCCGCAATCTGTTCATCAGTAAGTTGAATGCCATCGCGAGCTACTTTGGCTTCCAAGGCTTTCAGTCGCTTCTTAAAGTTCTCTAAATCATGTCGCAACCAGATTGAGCGGACACCACTGCCAGAAACAAACACGCCTTTTTTGCGCAGTTCATTGCTGGTTCTGTGTTGGCCATGGGCGGGAAATTCAATCGCATACTCCATCACTGCCTGTTCAACAGCTTCTTCGACACGGTTCTTGAGATTTGGACTTCTACGACTTTTTTCGATCAGTGCATCAACACCGCCATCGTCCACTAACTCGCGGTAACGATAAAACGTATCACGAGACACACCCATGACTTTGCAGGCTCTGGAGACGTTGCTCAGTTCCTCTGCCAGATTGAGTAAACCTGTTTTGTGTTTGATGATTGGATTGTTACTATGGAGCATGAGAGTTACCTCCTTGGTTTTGATTAAGGATTCGACACCCACAATCAAAACTGGTAACTCTCACCTTTTCAAGGCGATGTGTCAGATCAAGTCGAGACTAATTCAGCTAAGGAGATTAATCACGTTTTGGACTTGGCCGCAGTATATCCGTGTCAATTGGTATAAATGATGCTATAGGAACTGGCAGTAGTGTTCAAATTTCTGCGTCATTTCTTTAAACTATACCAAAAAGAAGGGCCGCCGGGATTCTTCCCCTCTGCCAAATCAGGCCTAATTATTTGTTATAGTTAACAATATCCTAAAAGTATCAACTTTACCATTTTGCAAAAAAACAAGCTCTGCGTCGAGAACCATCTAGCACATCGAGTTTACCATTCACTTATCTAGCGACAGCAGGGTAAAATTGCTGGAAGGCTAATGAATCAAGATCTTGTAGAGAATTAACATTTAGAGGGGCCGTTTTCCAAGCGGCCCCTAACAGTACCCTCAAAGATCACTAAAAATAAGTCATAAAATTTTGGCGGTTTTCCGCTTACAACCCCAGGACGGAAATTTCGGCGGTTCCGGCGTAGAACCCCTAATTGTGTCTACACTGACACCCATCGTGGCAGCAAATTCGGCCTGCGTCACTTTAAGCAGATCTTCACGGATTGACTTAACATCAGCAACTTCATAACGAGTTACTCGAGCGGGCTTTTTGAGACCATGATGAATTTCTACCGCTTCTTCAAGGGAGGCTTGAAGTTCGTTAAATATACTCATTTGCTCTCTCCTTTAAGTGATTGAACGATTAGTTTTAATTTGGCCTTTTCTTCCGCTGTTAGGCTATCTTTAACTGCTTTTGGATAAGCGAGCACCAGGTAAATTTTATCGGCGAGCTTTAATGCTTCTACTTTAAATACAGCAGTATGAATTTTACGCATTTTGTGTGTTGACATGGTTTCACCTCGTTAAATGATTTTACTCACTTATCAAGATGTCCAAAAGTGTTGGTACGGATCATTATTCACAATCCCTTAATTGTGAAATGAATGTCGGTGTGTGTCTTCCCACAGAGCAGAATTTTATCACCAAACTGGGTATGCAACAGAATTATGCGAATGTTAAATAATAAATCCCCTAGAGTCGTAAAATTCTAGGGGGGTTATTTCAAATATCTAAGCATCTTTCTTTAATTTACGTGAGTAAATCAGTAGATAAAGTGCGGGTAGTAGAAACAGTGACAATAATGGGGCAGTAACCATACCACCGACCATAGGTGCGGCAATTTTCTGCATCACATCGTTACCCGATCCTGCACCCCACATAATGGGGAGTAGGCCGAAGAAGATGGTCGCTACTGTCATGGCTTTGGGGCGGATCCGCATAACGGCACCTTCCATTAACGCTTCTTTTAAGTCGCTGACGCTGTGGTAATTATCTTTTTCTTGCCTGTGCTTGATGGCGTTATTGAGATATACCAACATCACCACCCCAAACTCGGCGGCGACACCCGCTAAGGCAATCATACCGACAGCGACGGCCACTGAGATGTTGTAATCCAGCAGATACAACAACCAAGTGCTGCCGACCAATGCGAAGGGGAGGCTTAGCATAATAATGCTAGCCTGAATGGTGGAGCCGAAGGTCATCATCAGCAGGATGAAGATGACGGCTAATGCCATAGGGATCACTTGTTTAAGCTTAGCATCGACCCTTTGCATATATTCGTACTGACCCGCAAAGCTATAGCTGTAACGGGGTGGGACGACGAGTTCGGCATCTAAGGCCGTTTTCGCGGTGGCAATATACTCACCGATAGAGGTGCCCTCGATATCGATAAACACCCAAGAGATTAAGCGGCCATTCTCACTCTTTAACATAGGCGCGCCATCGTTAATTTCGATGTCGGCCAAGTTACGTAGCGGCAGATAATGCCCCGACTTAGTGATCACAGGGAGTTCGCGCAGCTTTTCGATATTATCGCGTAGCTCACGGGGATAACGCAGGTTGATTGGATAACGTTCGGCGCCTTGTACCGACTCACCAATATCCATACCGCCAATGGCATAACGCACCACATCTTGAATATCCTGCAACGTCATACCGTAACGTGCGGCCACATCCAGTTTCGGACTGATATCGATATAACGGCCGCCGCCACTGCGTTCGGCGTAGGCCGATTTGGTGTGTGGCACTTTGCTTAAGATAGCTTCAATCTTAGTGCCAATGCTTTGCAGTTCGTTGACATCGGCCCCAGTGATCTTAATGCCGACAGGGGTTTTGATCCCCGTCGAGAGCATGTCGATTCGGGTTTTGATGGGTTGCACCCAAGCATTGGTGAGTCCAGGTACTTTTACGGTTTGCTGTAGCTGGGCAATAATGCCATCTAAGGTCATGCCTTCACGCCATTCGTCATGGGGTTTAAGCATGATAGTGGTTTCAAGCATAGTCAGCGGCGCGGGATCGGTCGCGGTTTCGGCGCGGCCTACTTTGCCAAACACGCGGGCCACTTCGGGCACGGTTTTGATTAAACGGTCGGTTTGCTGCAGCACTTCGGCGGCCTTGCTGGCACTGATGCCGGGTAATGCCGTTGGCATGTAGAGCAAATCGCCTTCTTCGAGTGTGGGCATAAACTCGCTGCCCATGCGGGTCATAGGATACCAAGCGCTGGCCAGCGCGATTAACGCTAACATCAGGGTGACTTTAGGGAATTTCAGCACCAGTTTTAGTGAAGGTTGATAAATCGCGATCAAGAAACGGCTGATGGGATTGCTACGTTCGCTGGGGATTTTGCCGCGAATAAAGTAACCCATCAAAATCGGCACTAAGGTGATCGATAAAAAGGCCGCCGCTGCCATGGCGAAGGTTTTAGTGTAGGCCAATGGCGCGAATAATCGACCTTCCTGCGCCTCGAGCGCAAACACAGGTACAAAGCTTAAGGTAATAATAATTAATGAGAAAAATAACGCAGGGCCGACTTCAATCGACGCTTCGGTGACGATGCGCCAATGCTCTTTCGTATCGGGTTCGCGATTATGATCCGCTTTAAAATGCTCTAAATGCTTGTGCAAGTTTTCGATCATTACAATCGCGCCGTCCACCACGGCGCCGATGGCAATGGCGATGCCGCCAAGGCTCATGATATTGGCGTTAACACCCATTTTATTCATCACAATAAAGGCGATTAGGATAGATAGCGGCAGGGTGATCACGGCCACGAGTGTGGAGCGCGCATGCAGCAAAAACAGCAAACAGACTAAGCCGACCACCAACATTTCTTCGACGACCTTGCTAAACAAGTTGTCGAC
Source organism: Shewanella oneidensis MR-1 (assembly GCF_000146165.2). NCBI lineage: Bacteria > Pseudomonadati > Pseudomonadota > Gammaproteobacteria > Alteromonadales > Shewanellaceae > Shewanella > Shewanella oneidensis. Next base: position 142,621 of record NC_004349.1, read on the forward strand.
GGACTTAAGGATCAAGTGAGATCTGTCGTAGGTTGGGATAATCTCAACCCCATCGGGCAGGCCGGCTTTGAGTTCTTCGAGTTTTGCTTTCACCGCATCAATCGTCGCTAAGGCGTTTTCGCCGTAACGCATCACCACAATTCCGCCAACGACTTCACCTTCACCGTCGAGTTCGGCTATGCCGCGGCGTGAAGCTGGGCCTTTACGCACAGTAGCAACATCTTTGAGGGTTAAACCTGTGCCAGAGGGACTGGTGATGCCAAGGGGGATTTCACGAAAATCCTCTAGCGTCTGTCGATAGCCTTTGGCGCGTACCATATACTCGGCTTCAGCCATTTCGATGACCGAGCCGCCAGTTTCGCTATTAGATTTTTCTATCGCATCTTTAATGCTGGCGATATCCAGTTTATAGATCGCCATTTTGTCGGGTTCGAGTACGATCTGGTAGGTCTGCTCCATACCACCAACGGTGGCGACTTCAGACACGCCCGCCACGCTTTGCAGCTCTAGCTTGAGGTACCAATCCTGCAGACTCTTGAGTTGCGATAAATCTAAATTGCCGGAGCGATCGACCAGCGCATATTCAAACACCCAACCAACGCCAGATGCATCTGGGCCGAGGGAAGGTTGCACATTTTGCGGTAAACGGCTGCTGATCTGACTCAGGTATTCGAGCACCCGTGAGCGAGCCCAGTAAATGTCGGTGCCTTCTTCAAAAATTACATACACGTAAGAGTCGCCAAACATGGAATAACCACGCACGGTTTTAGCACCAGGTACGGCTAACATGGCGGTAGACAAGGGATAAGTCACTTGTTCTTCAACCAATTTTGGCGCTTGACCCGGATAAGGGGTTTTAATGATCACTTGCACATCGGATAAATCCGGCAGCGCATCGAGCGGCGTTTTTCGCAGCTCCTGTACGCCCCAAACAGTGATCATGATGGCGATAATCAACACCATAAATCGCTGCCTGATGGACGCCTCGATAATATATTTCAACATAACGCGCTCCTAGTGCTGATGACCGCTGCTTAAACGCATTAAACTGCCCTTGAGGCTAGCCTCGGAGTCGAGTAAGAATTGCCCCGAAATCACCACACGTTCACCTTCATTCAGGCCTGAAATAATCTCGGCCTTACCTTGGCTCATCATGCCGACAGTTACGGCCTTGGCGGTAAAACTGTCGTCGGTTTGCTTGACGATCACGCGGTTTTCTTTGCCCGTTTGAATTAAAGCTTCCTGCGGGATTACTAGCACATCTTTATTCGGGCCACCGAATAGTGAGACTTTGGCGAGGGTTTTAGGTCTTAAATCTACCTCGGTATTGTTGAGCACGACTCGTACTCGCAGGCTGCGAGTGACAGGATCAAGCTCAGGGTAGATGTAATCGATCGTGCCTTCGATACCGCTGATATTCATGGCGGGAACGGCAATTTCGGCCTTCTGACCTTTGGCAATCCAGCTTTGCTCGTTCTCAAAGACGTCGGCAATCACCCAGACTTTAGAGAGATCCACCACAGACATGACTTCGGTCGACGGTTGAATATACATGCCATCGCGAATGTCGAGAGCCTTCACTATGCCGTCTTCTTTGGCGTAGAAAGGTACTCGATATTGGGTTTGATGTGACTCGGCTAATTGTTTGATTTGCCTGTCGTTAAAGCCAAGAAAGGATAAGCGTAAGCCCGCATTGCGCACCAAATCTTTGTAGCGGCCTTGGCCGTTTGCTTTAGCAGTATCCATAGCGAGCAGGTAGTCATCTTGGGCGTTGATTAAATCGGGGGAATAGATCTCGTAGATCAGTTGGTCTTTCTTGACGGTATCACCCACGGATTTGAGCATCAGTTTTTCAATCCAGCCAGTAACGCGGGCATGGATATGGGTGATTTGGCTTTCGTCATAGTCGATTTGACCGACGGTTTCGACAAATTTCCACAGTGTGTCGCGTTCAACCTTGGCCACCTTTAACGCCAACGCTTGCTGCATGCTGCCGGATACATTGATGTTGATTTCTTGGGTATTGCCGCCCGTTTCGACTTTTTCTAAGTTCATACCGCAGATAGGGCAAGTGCCGGGTACGTCACTGATAATGTGGGTATGCATAGGGCAAACGTACTTGATTGTTGTCTCGTTATTTTGAGCTTTAACTAAACTGTCGGCCTTAGGTGTTGGGGTATCGAATACCTGACTCGCAGCTTTGGCGGCAGAGGTGTGCCCATGCTCAGAGGTTTGGTGATCTGCGGCTTGATGCTGTGCATGCTCGGCCGCAGGGTTCGAGGCATCAAGTTTCTCAACTAAAAACATATTGCATTTAGGGCAGCGACCCAGCTCATGGCTGATCACTTCGGGATGCATAGGACAAGTGTAGGTTTTGACTTGATTTAACAGATTATTCTTAGGCGCAGTTGCAGAATTTGCTGCCGCTTCGGTCGCCGTGTGCTCTTGTGTGTTCGCCAGCTGGGCATGGCTCAACCAAGGCGTACTGATGAGTAAGCTACTCAAGATCAGTACGGCCTTAGGGGCCTGCTTTTTTACTGTATTAAATTGGTTCATATGCCTCATCTCCTGCCTAGCTTAGTGGTGTTCGTGCGCGTTGTGCATCGTACCTTCAGCCGTTTTTACTTCCGTCGCCTTTGGCTCTAAGTCCATGCCACATTTAGGGCAAGTATCGCCTTTATTGCCAGTCACTTCAGGGTGCATAGGGCAAACATGGGTATGGGCTTGTTGCTGTGGATTGGCATTGTCGTGTTGATGTGCGTGCGGCGCGGCCGTTGCAAACACGCTTGTACTGGTCAGCAAGAATGCGATTAAGGCGAGATTAGTTAGTGTTTTCATATTATTCACTCCATCGGATTAATGGCCGAATATGAGCGCATAACGTCAGTGAGCACAGTGGATCAAAGCGGTTCGTTTCGATAGACGGATTGATGCCACAATTTGGCATTCGGCTCAGTAATCAACGTTTTGCTAGACTCGGGTGCACGATTTAATGATAAGGCACCACAATAAACGGCTAAATAGGGCGTTAGCTTAGGGCTAACAGCATTGTCGTTTTAGCTTGGTCGTTTGGCTTTTTTAAGGGTTTATTTGCCCAATAAGCACAAAGTAGAGCTAGGCTATCGGTGGTTTAAAGGCCGAAGACAAAGAGATAGAGTGGAAATGAGGCATAGGAGTGGCCATTGCAGTATCGCTCATACTCACACTTGACCAGAGGTGTGGGCTGAATAGAGTGCCAGCGACTGAAATCGTCAAACAATGACCACAATCATTGGAACATGATGTGGTGCCATCACAGCAATGCTGTTTCGCGCCGGGAAGCATTTTATCGTTGCAGCAATCTGTGTTGGCCATTGAATGTGAGTCAGAACTGTTCTCCGTGTCCATCTGCATCATTGTAGCGTGGTGCATTTGGGAGGGAACCTCATGATTCATCGCACTCATATCCATAGTGTGTGGCACCATGGCGTGACCATTAGACATGACACTTTGCCCGACGAGTGCGAGTAGAGTGAATATGACTAAAAAATAACGACCGAGTGTGTGATGCATGAGTCTTCCAAATGATGAACGGCTCGATTCTAGCATAGAGGCATTATGCTGTAATGATTTAACTCACACTTCAGCACATGCCTCAGATTAAATATTTAACTCATCTAAATTAGAAAGCGGGATTGCTGACTAACATTTTCACCATCAGTTGGCTGTGGCTTTGTAGTGGATATTCGCCCGCTTTGTCACCATTAATACTGAGTTGAATCGTTGGATATTTAATAAATTGGCGCGCTTCAGCTTCAGTCATTATTTTGGGCTGGGTGATTTGGTAGCTATCATTCGCCTTCACATCTAGCACTAAGTAAAGCGGCTCTGATTTAACCCAGTTGCCACTATCATCGGCGCGATAATCAAATATCTCCTGATATTTTAGCTCGAGCAGTACTTTCCCTGCAGAGAGTTGGATAGGTTTAAAAGGCTTCGCTGGCACACCATTGATACTGATAACACTGAGCGCATCAGTGCTTTTTAAGCTGGCGGCAGTGACAGTCGCGCTACTTAATAAGGCACCGATAACGAAAGTAAGGCCTAGTAAGCTTTTGTTCAATAAAGTGGTTTTCATAATAAACTCCAAAAATTCTCTGTACCTCGTTGCGGTGCGAATATGCAGCAGCGCAATCAAAGGTGTTTAGTCGGTTTTACGTTGAAAAAAACGAAAGACGTTACAGTGAATTGGAGGCTGTGTGATGAGTCCAAGATCGGCAGTTTTCATCGCCCAGCCTTGGATGGCAATACGCTTGCTTGCTGGGTTGGCGAAGGTCAGTTCTAGTACTGCAGGCTCAATGTAAAGTGATGATACGCAATGGGTTTGACAATGACTTGTCATGCTATCTTGGCAGTATTGCAAACAATCGGATGTGGAACAATCTGGCATGGTGCAGTTCATTTCTGCGTCCATCACCAGAATGATTTGACCGCTGCGGCCACTAGTGCTGGCTGAAGTTGGCATAGCATTCACCATCGCCGATTGGGCAATTAGCGAAAATAATACTGCTATGGTGATCCAAAATTTAGCCATGAAAACTCGGAAAATTAATTATCTATCATTATAGTATAGCCGATAAAATTTCATACATTATCAAATTTTTTATTTTAATGATTAAAAATATTAACTATGTCACATTTCTATTTTCTAGGAATGATTTTAAAAATTGTTAATTCTCAAGGGGCTCTACGTGGGAACCTCCGAAATTTCGGTTCTGTCGCAAACTGATATTTAGCGGGGCTTTGTTCGCTGACTCGATTTAGGAAAAAAGCCTAAAATGGAACCTATTATCTAAACGGATAATAGGTTTTTTATGAGACGGGAATATGGATTAGTGGCTATGCCCCTGAGATAGGTTGATCATTATCACACCAAGAGCAACCAACAACATGCCAATCCAAGCTGTCATGTCCAGATGCTGACGATAGAAGAGTGCTGACAGAAGTGTCACTGTAACAATAGCCATTCCAGCCCAGAGCGCATGTACGACACCGACAGGCATTCCCTTCATCGCCTGGCCTAAGAAAATAAAAGCCGTCAAATGCCCCAAAATCACCATGACAGCAGGGATTGGTCGCGTGAAGCCATCGGTCGCCTTAAGCGCCACATGAGATAAGGCTTCAGCCATGACACCCAGTAATAGAAAGATCCAACTCATAGTATAAGCCTTAAATTTAAAATGTTCGGCAGAATAAGTCCGCTGCTTTGAGCGAAATGATGATTTGTTGCGGCTATTATATTGATATTGACGTAGATGATAATCGAGTAAAATAACAAATGATTTTTACTCATTCGTAATAAAAATGGGTAGCCAAAAATAAAAAGGTGTCGCCACAAATGACAACACCTTTTCAGTCAGATCTTATTAGTTAAAATAAGTTACTGGTTTAAGTTTAATTACTTGCCCAGATGCTCGGCATGAAAACGCAGATGGTTTTCGATAAAGCTGGAGATGAAATAGTAGCTATGATCATAACCTTCTCGATAATTAAGCTCTAGAGGGTAACCCTTAACCTTAGCTGCAGCTTCGAGCACTTCGGGCTTCAACTGCTCAACAAGAAAGTTATCGGCGTCACCTTGGTCTACCAGAGCCGGTACAAATTGGGCCGCCTGGCGCATCAAGACGCTGGCATCATATTCCATCCATGTCGCCGAATCTCGGCCTAAATAGGTAGTCAACGCCTTCTTGCCCCAAGGACAATTAATCGGGTTACTGATCGGGCTAAAGGCCGATACTGACTGGTATGCATCAGGGTTACGCAGCGCGACAACTAACGCACCGTGCCCGCCCATTGAGTGGCCCGCAATAGAACGTTTATCACTGACAGGGAAAATAGATTCAATCAGTTTTGGCAGTTCATCGACGACGTAATCGTACATGCGGTAATGGCGATTCCACGGTGCCTGCGTCGCATTGACATAAAAGCCCGCCCCTTTACCAAGATCGTAGCCTTCATCATCGGCGACATTCTCGCCTCTGGGGCTGGTGTCCGGTGCGACGATAGCAATACCAAGCTCTGCAGCCAGTGCTTGTGCCCCCGCTTTCTGCATAAAATTTTCATCGGTACAAGTCAAACCTGAAAGCCAGTACAGAACTGGGACCTTCTTGCCACTTGATGCTTGTGGTGGCAGATAGATAGCGAACCGCATCCCACAATTTAACGTTTGGGAGTGATGACAATACTGTTTATGCCAACCACCAAAACTCTTACTAACACTAATATTTTCAATTGTCACGCTTGGGTCTCCTTAATCGCTCCGACTTAGCCTGTGGTAACACTGATTAAGCCGAAGCTGCAGGATGAATTATCTTATCGATGAGTATTACTTATCAAAATGAATAACAGTACGGATACTCTTACCTTGGTGCATAAGATCAAACGCATCATTGACCTGCTCAAGACTCATGGTGTGAGTGATGAAGTCACTCAACTTAAACTCACCCGCCAGGTAACGTTCGACATATTCTGGTAGTTCAGAGCGACCTTTAACACCACCAAATGCACTGCCTTTCCATACACGACCCGTGACTAACTGGAATGGACGAGTCGAAATCTCTTGACCTGCACCTGCAACACCAATAACTACTGACTCACCCCAACCTTTATGGCAGCACTCAAGTGCAGAGCGCATCACATTAACGTTACCGATACACTCAAACGAGTAATCGACGCCGCCGTCGGTCAACTCAACAATCACGTCTTGAATTGGCTTGTCGTAGTCTTTCGGGTTAATAAAGTCCGTAGCACCCAATTTACCGGCTAACTCAAACTTACTTTCGTTAATGTCAATAACTATGATGCGAGACGCCTTAGCCATAGTCGCACCGATAACTGCCGATAGCCCTATACCACCCATACCGAAGATAGCAACCGTAGCACCCTCTTCAACTTTAGCCGTATTCATTACCGCGCCCATACCGGTAGTCACACCACAACCCAACAAGCATACTTCTTCAAGTGGCGCATCAGGGTTCACTTTTGCTAGTGAGATCTCTGGTAATACTGTGTATTCAGAGAAGGTCGAGGTTCCCATGTAGTGGTAGATTATCTGGCCATCTTTCGAAAAACGGCTAGTACCGTCTGGCATCAAACCTTTACCTTGGGTTTCGCGGATCTTCTGACAAAGGTTAGTCTTGCCAGACTTACAGAATTTACATTCGCCACACTCAGGTGTGTAGAGTGGAATAACATGGTCACCTACTTGAACACTAGTCACGCCCTCACCAATGGACTCGACGATACCGCCGCCTTCATGGCCAAGAATACAAGGGAAGATACCCTCTGGATCATCACCAGAAAGAGTAAAGGCATCGGTATGACAAACGCCAGTCGCGATCATCTTGACGCGTACTTCACCCTTCTGTGGTGGCATAACATCGACGATTTCGATCGATAGTGGCTCGCCTACAGCCCAGGCGACTGCGGCTTTAGATTTAAGTATTTGTGCTGTCATCTTAATATCCTAAATTGATAATATTTGAATAGCGGTCTTACCGAATAAGCGCCATGGTTAATATACAACTATTATAGCTAGCGCTCCGAGATTAATAATCCCTCCGTTATGAAAATTACTTTTACTAGAGGGTAACAATTGATTGTTGCCTCCTTTGCAATAAGTAATGGCATGGCAGACCTAAGCATCTAGTTTTAGAAAACAAATAAGCCAAACATTAACTAGGGTCTGTTGATCTTTGCTGTACAAATGTTCTTCAGCAATACATCGGCAACCACATTAACATAAACGCCAGTGACACCATACTGGCGTAATTTCTTGCTAGCTTGTCATATCTTGTTGATATTGCTCGATAGTGTTTTATTCTTCCAAAAGCATTCTCCACTAAATGTCGATACCGATATAAGCACCAATCGACTCTTTCTTGAGGTGTATTCTTATAGCGGCGCCTTGGAATAACAGATTTCCCGCCTTTATTGGCGATAAGTTCACGAAAAGCATCGCTGTCATAACCTTTATCTGCAATGACGGTATCAACCTGCTTCAGGTGCTCAATTAAGCTGGGGGCGTGTGTAATATCGTGTTTTTGGCCTTCTGATAATTCGAAATAAATCGGTAATCCTCCGCTGTCGACGGCTAAGTGAATTTTGGTTGAATTACCGCCTCGACTTTTACCAATACTCTCATTACTTAGCGTCGCTGCACCTGCACTGTGCTGGTGAGCTCGCACTATCGAGCCATCAATAAAGACCCATTCTATATCAGCAAGGTTGGCTAAGGCCTTGAATAAATGTGCTAGAACGCCTTTCTTAGACCATAAATGAAACCGTCTAAAGACCGTGCTCCAATGACCGAACTCTTTAGGTAAATCTCGCCAAGGGATACCTGTTCTAAGGCGGTAAAGAATACCTTCGAATGTTTGTCTATGTTCAGGTTTGTCATAAACACGGCCTGTGCTTTTCATTAAATGAAATAGCTTTTCCCAGCGTGCATCGGTTAGCATAAGTCTTGGCATGGCTTGAGGTTATGGTTACTTTTGGCGAAGCAAATTATAACGTCTTGGCATGCTGTCTAAAAATCACTCTCGAAAGATCAACAGACCCTAGTACTGGCACGGCGATGAACCTTGCTTACCTCTTTTTGTCTTTTATCCGACTTACTTTGGCAGCCAACACAGAGTCGAACGCCTGCAACTGCTTTTCTTCGAGCCTCAGGAATTGGACATTTACATTCCTCACAAGAAAGTAGACTTTGACCGACTGGTAATTGACTCCTAGCTTTGGCTACGCCATTCTTAACACTGTTGTCTATTTGATCTTACACCGTCATCCAAATGCCATTATCTCGACTAACCACCAGTCATCAGGTTCTTCTACCCATTATTAACTAATCAAGCTTAGAGTCGCTTGAAGTCAATCACTCAACGGATGAATGAGATTGAATAGGTAACACCCAACGCTATAATCACAGCTGCCGACGCCCATACATATTCTGGTCACACCTCTTTAAAATCTAAGACGATAATTTTTCTTGTGATGCTCATCTGTGCGGTCGAAATAACTATCTGCGCTAGTTAACTACAGTAGGGTTGCAACAATACAATATCGCCGGATAACCGGACATAACGTGCTGGAGCCATGACCTTTTAGAAATAGAAGTGCCAGTGCACTTTATAGTAGTAATTATATTCAAGGCTTTCTTTAATTCTTTCAATGCAAGTTTCGCACCTATAAATTTTATTTCGTTCCATCAATGTATATATCGATCATGGCTATCGCTGAAATCTGACATAAAAAGTGCCATAACGCTTTTTTTATTAAATCCCGTTCCTCCCAGAACGGGAATTGATTGATGAAACAGAAACGAACTTAGCCGTTATTCGCTACATGAGTAGCGATGGCATCCATCAATACAGGAGATAAGCAGTCGTAAGGTTTAAGTCCCAACTCTTTAAGGGTGTTACGTACATCCCCCATGGATTCAGGCGCTGCGCCCGACTCTATGATCGATGACACAAACGCCGCAAACTCTGGTGCAGACCAACCTTGTTCTGAAGATAGTTCCGTATGGACAAAATCTAAACCATGGAAGGGGTGGCCCGTGTTTTCTATGCGGCCAAACATATGCGTACCGCACTCTTTGCCGGCATAACGCTGAATAGTTGCCGATTTGTCGATAATGATCAATTTATGGGGATTTTCAGTGACGCTCACCTAGTCACGTGCGACAACGGCGACTTGAGAAAACAAGGCTCCTTCTGGCTTCCAACATTTGCTACAACCGCAAACATGATTGTGGGCAGTCTGAGCACCAACGGTAACTTCAACGGGCTTACTACTGCACTTACATAATAAATAACCGCCAGAAAAGTCATCACGACCGGCAATAATACCGTTATCGACTTGAGGGTGAATTAAAGTTTTAATAGTGATTACTCCATGGATATTTAGTTAAGACAGCCTCCACCTGAAGCTGTCTGTCTGGTTTGAATTACATAGCTTTCTTGAAAATATTAATAATATCTTCAGTGGTTGCCTTTCTTGGATTTGTTAAGGAGCAGGCATCATTCAGGGCGTTGATTGCCATAAACTCAAGCTTGTCCTCCTTAACACCAAGGTCAGACAGTTTCTGATCTGTACCAACCGAAGCGGATAGCTTCTCGATAGCAAGGATGCCAGATTCAGCAGCATCGATTAACGTCATGCCTACAGTATCTACACCCATTGCTTTCGCCACCTCGGCAAAACGCTCCACTTTTTCAGCCGAGTTAAAACGTGACACTACCGGTAACAAGATGGCGTTACAGAGACCGTGCACCAGGTCATAGACACCACCGAGTTGGTGAGCCATCGAGTGTACATAACCTAATGAAGCATTAGAGAATGCCATACCGGCAAGGTACTCACCGTATTGCATAGCCTCACGAGCTTCACGATCTTCACCATTGTCGACTGCCGCTTTCAGGTTTTGGGCAATAAGTTCAATAGCTTTAATTGCTGACGCATCGGTTATTGGCGTTGCTGCCGTCGACACATAAGCTTCTACCGCATGAGTCAATGCATCCATACCAGTCGCTGCCGTGAGGAACTTAGGCATTGCAACCATCAGCTCTGAGTCGTTTACTGCAATTATTGGGGTCAGGTTTTTATCTACAATCGGGTATTTAGTTTCATCTTCCTCATTGGTCACGATGGCAAATATCGTCATCTCCGCTGCAGTGCCAGCTGTAGTATTCACCGTCACCAGAGGAAGTTGTGGCTTAGCCGACAGATGAACCCCTTTAGAGTAATCACGAATGTGACCGCCGTTGGCTGCGACCAATGCGATGCCTTTAGCACAGTCATGTGAAGAACCTCCGCCGAATGAAATAACGAAATCACATTTTTGCGCTTCGAGCAGAGCTAAACCCTGAACAATATTTTTTTCTGTTGGGTTCGGCTTAACGCCATCAAAAATTGCGAATGCGATATCGTGGGCAGATAACTCATCTGTCAGCTTATCCACCAACTTGATATCTACTAATGCCTTATCTGTAACAATCAGTGCCTTGTTGAAGTTTCTTGCCTGCAGTTCTGTGCCTAACAATTTGATAGCATGTTGTCCCATCAGAGACATTGGAGGCATATAAAATGTAGTACTCATTTGTCTTTCCTTGTATTGAATAAAAAAGGGTAAATTTGCTAATGGGTCGAGAGTTTTGAGGCGATAAGCTGGCCTGGGTTGATGTCAAAGCCTGAATATCTTTGTCTGTATTACTTGGACGACAAGGATTATATTCCACTCAAAAGTAATGATAATCCCATTATTTTGGAAATATCTTTTCCTTCTCAGTAACAATTTTGAATGTAAAAAGCGCTATCTCTATGTGGTGTGAGAACAAAAGAAAATTCACTTTTTATTTAAGATACAAATTGCATCCACAATATTTTTGACGATAATGAGTGTTATTGAAGGCTTATAATTACTAGGAAGCAACAATGTTTAATTGGGAAGGCGTTAGCGAATTTGTAGCCGTTGCAGAGGCAGAGAGCTTTACTAAGGCTGCAAAACAGCTTGGGATATCTACCGCGCAAGTCAGCAGGCAGGTCAGCGCATTAGAAACCCGAATGGCTACTAAGCTGTTTCACCGCACCACACGTAAAGTGTCGGTGAGCGAAGTGGGCCGGATCTATTATCAACACTGCAGACAAGTGCTGGATGGATTAGAAGAGGCCGAGCGCGCGATTACTAATTTACAGAGTACACCGAGAGGGCTGTTAAAAATTACCGCCCCAGTAACTTATGGTGAAAAAACGCTTGTGCCGCTGGTGAACGATTTTATCGCTAAATACCCAGAGCTTGAAGTAAAGATAAATCTAACGAATCAGAAGGTCGACTTAATCGATGATGGGTACGATCTCGCCATTCGACTCGGACAGCTTAAAGACTCGAGTATTATGGCCAAAAGACTAGGCTCAAGAACTCAATATGTCTGCGCCTCCCCAGATTATGTTTCAACTTTTGGAATACCTCACTCACTGTCTGAGCTGGAACAGCATAACTGTCTGTTGGGAACATTAGATTACTGGCGATTTCAGGAAAATGGAAAGACGAGAAATGTCAGGGTTAAGGGTAATTTGACCTGTAACAGTGGCTATGCACTCGTTGATGCCGCGATAAAAGGCATAGGCATCATTCAGCTACCTGAGTACTATGTATTGCCTTTTTTAGAAGATGGACAGCTTGTTCCACTGTTGGAGCAAAACCGTCAACCTAAAGAGGGGATCTGGGCACTCTATCCTCACAACCGGCACTTATCACCTAAAGTGCGCATGCTACTTGATTATCTGAGTGAAGCTCTGAGTTAAGTTCTGAGTCCGTGGGAACTTGAGCATCGAGACTATAAAATTTTCTGTGTAAGTGGCTGTTGATCATAACGACACACGGTCACTGTACATGATCATAAACTGCGTCATGGCAGGCTTCCAATCTCGTAGTGGCATTGTCCACTTTTTAGCAATCTGGTGTAAAGCCAGATACAGTAACTTCAGCACCGCGTCATCGCTCGGAAATGACCGTCTGGTCTTGGTCACCTGACGTAGGCTGGCATTGAGTGATTCGATGGCGTTGGTGGTGTAAATCACCTTGCGGATTTCCGGGGGATAGTCGAAGAAGGGGTCGCCTCAGAAAACGGAAAAAATCGTACGCTAAGCCGGTGATAGAGGTCGTAGAGGCCTGAATTTACCTGAACCTATCTTGGCGCTGCTGCGCCACAGATAATCCCCTGTCAGGTTGATGTGCTCCCAGCCTAGCGGCGATAGGTACTGCAATAACTCTTCATCGACGGCATGTCCCTTGGCACGTAACCCATGTGCCACCCTTTCCAGATAGACGGTGTTCCATAGCACGATGGCGGCAGTCACCAAGTTAAGGCCACTTGCCCGGTAACGCTGTTGCTCAAAACTGCGGTCACGGATCTCCCCCAGTCGATTGAAAAACACGGCACGAGCCAAGGCGTTACGAGCCTCCCCCTTATTCAGTCCGGCATGTACCCGGCGGCGGAGCTCGACACTTTGCAGCCAATCCAGAATGAACAGCGTGCGCTCGATACGCCCCAATTCGCGCAAGGCGACCGCCAAGCCATTCTGACGTGGGTAGCTGCCAAGCTTCCTCAGCATGAGTGAGGCCGTCACCGTTCCCTGTTTTATCGAGGTAGCCAGCCGCAAGATCTCGTCCCAATGTGTACGGATTAGCTTGATGTTGAGCGTCCCGCCAATCATTGATTTCAATCCCTCGTAGGTGACATCGCGCTTTGGAATGTAGAGCTTGGTCTCACCCAAGTCGCGGATACGCGGTGCGAAGCGAAACCCCAACAGGTGCATCAACGCGAAAACGTGATCGGTGAAGCCAGCCGTGTCGGTGTAGTGCTCTTCGATCCGTAAGTCAGATTCATGGTAGAGCAGGCCGTCGAGCACGTAGGTTGAGTCGCGCACACCGACATTGACCACCTTAGTATGAAATGGTGCGTACTGGTCGGAAATATGCGTGTAAAAGGTCCGTCCTGGACTACTGCCATATTTCGGATTGATGTGCCCCGTACTCTCCGCCTTGTTGCCGGTGCGAAAATTCTGGCCGTCAGAGGAGGATGTAGAACCATCGCCCCAATGTTCGGCAAACGGATGCCGGTACTGCGCATTGACCAGCTCGGACAAGGCCGCGCCATAGGTTTCGTCACGGATATGCCAGGCTTGCAGCCAAGCGAGCTTGGCATAAGTCGTTCCTGGACACGATTCTGCCATCTTGGTCAGACCCAGATTGATCGCATCGGCAAGGATAGTCGTCAGTAGCAGGTTCTTGTCCTTGGCCAGAACACCAGATTTCAGGTGTGCGAAGTGCCTGGTAAAGCCCGTCCATTCGTCCACTTCAAGCAGTAACTCAGTGATCTTGACGTGCGGCAGGATCCTAGCAGCCTGATCGATAAGGCGCTGCGCGGTATCTGGTACTACTGCATCCAGCGGCGTTATCTTTAGGCCAGAGGCCGTGATGATGGCATCCGGTAATTCGTTAGCCTGCGCCATGCTGTTGACGGTGGCGAGCTGCGTTTCCAATTGCGTCAGCCGTTCATTCAGATACTGCTCACAGTCGGTGGCTACGGCCAGCGGCAATTGATTGGTCTGCTTGAGACTGACGAATTTCGCGGGTGGTACAAGGTAGTCCTCGAAGTCCTTGAACTGGCGCGATCCCTGTACCCAGATGTCACCGGAACGCAATGCGTTCCTCATCTCCGACAGCGCGCATAGCTCGTAGTAACGCCGGTCGATGCCGGTATCGGTTATCACCAGCTTCTGCCAACGCGGCTTGATGAAATCAATTGGCGCATCTGCAGGTACTTTTCGGGCGTTGTCGTTGTTCATGCTGCGCAGTACTTCGATGGCCTCCAATACACCTTTGGCAGCCGGTGCGGCCCGCAACTTTAGCGCGGTGAGGAAGGTCGGTGCGTAACGGCGTAGTGTGGCGTAGCTCTCACCGAGACGGTACAGGAAATCGAATTCCTCGGGCTGCGCGAGCGATTGTGCCTCTGTCACGCTCTTGGCAAAGGCCTCCCAGGATATGACGCCCTCGATAGCAGCAAACGGATCATCACCCGCTTGCTTAGCGTCGATCAACACTTGGCCGATACGGCCGAACAGGCGCACCTTGGCATTGATAGCCTTCCCCGATGCCTGAAACTGTTTCTGATGTCGCTTCTTGGCATCATTGAACAGCTTGCCCATGATGCGGTCATGCAGATCAATAATTTCATCTGTAACAGTGGCCATCCCCTCGATGGCTAGCGCAACCAAAGTCGCATAGCGGCGTTGTGGCTCGAACTTGGCCAAATCGGCGGGGGTCATCTGTCCGCCTTCTCGGGCGATCTTGAGCAATCGGTTTTGGTGGATCAGACGATCGACACCAATAGGAAGATCAAGCGCCTGCCATACCTTGAGTCGTTCGATGTGCTCAAGCATGTGCCGCGAATTGGGTTTGACCGGAGACAGGCGAAGCCAAGCCAGCGTAGTCGTTTTGTTGTTGTCCCGAAGCTTGAGCAGATCATCGAGCCGGTGGCGGTGCGAGCCTGATAGTGGTTCGGTCAAGGTGTCGTAGATACGCCGGTTTGCACGGGTTAGAGCCTCGGCACAGACGCGCTCGACAACATCTAACGTTGGCAAAATGATGTGTTTATGACGCAGCGTCTCGACTACGCTGTTGGCCAACACTATGCCCTTGTCAGTCTGCAAGGCCAGTTCGGTCGTGGTATGGACAGCCTGCCGATGGTGCACTTGACTAAATGGTTCCATGCCAAGATACACCCGCAGTTCGAGCAAGTGCTCGCGCCGTGTCTCCTCTCGCTCGGCATACTGCGGCCAACATACAGGATCGAGCTGTAACTGTTGTCCTATCCATTGCAGCAGAGGCATTGGCACCGTAGCGTCGGGCAACAAGCCCTGGCCTGGGAAGCGCAGCAAGCATAACTGTACCGCGATCCCCAAGCGGTTAGCATCACCGCGCCGCTGCCGTATCAGTGATAGATCGGGTTCGCTAAACGTATAGTGGCGGATCAGTTCGTCTTGGGTATCGGGTAACACCAGCAGGCTGTCTCGCTCTGCGGCGGATAGGATTGAGCGGCGAGGCATGCGGTTTCCTTCTTCTTGAAAACGTAGGTTTGTAAGAGCAACGACAAGAGCTCTCGGACACAACAGCAGATCAAGGGGTTATGATTCTCAAAAATCATTCTTGAAATATTATTCTCAGTTGCATATCATTTCAACGAGTTTTGATAATAAGGAAATAGCCATTATGAGACCATCCGCAGTGCTCGCTCTTAAGCGAAGCGTTATTCGTGAGACCGCGAGTCGTTTTCGCGTAACCAATCCACGTGTTTTTGGTTCAGTGCTCGATGGGACAGATCTCGATGGTAGTGATCTGGACTTATTAGTTGATGCCCTCCCTGGAGCGACACTTTTTGACTTGGGAGGTTTACAAGATGAACTTGAATCGCTGCTCGGCCTTCAAGTTGATCTACTGACCCCTGGCGATTTACCACCGAAATTTCGAGCCCAAGTACTCGCGGAGGCACGACCTGTATGAAGGTGAACCGTTTACCTGATTATCTTGACCACATGCACCAAGCCGCTTCCGATGCGTGTTATTTTGTTGAAGGGTTGGATAAAGATGAATTTTTAGTGGATAAACGTACCCAACAGGCTGTCATCATGAGTCTGATCGTAATTGGTGAAGCATCAACTAAGGTGATGGACGGTTATTCTGAGTTTGTCATTGCCCATTCAGACGTTCCATGGCGTAGTATGCGTGGAATGCGCAATCGCATTGCTCATGGTTATTTCGATATAAACCTTGATGTGGTTTGGGATACGGTACAAACGGCGCTGCCAACATTATTATCGCAGCTGGCAGCGGTTAGATATGATGTAGATAAAAATGAAGGTCATGATTTATGCTGATCGGTTATGCAAGAGTATCAACACAAGATCAGCACCTAGAACTTCAGCGAGAAGCCTTGCTTAAAGCGGGGTGCGAAAAAGTGTTTGAAGATACAATCAGTGGTACTCGGGCTGACAGGCTTGGTTTGAGCAAAGCCCTTGAAATACTGCGCGAAGGGGATACATTGGTTGTTTGGAAGCTGGATAGATTGGGCCGGTCAGTCAAACAACTGGTAGAGCTGGTCAGCGATCTGCACAAACAAAACGTCCAGTTTAAGAGTCTCACCGATTCTATCGATACCGGCACGCCATCGGGCCGATTCTTTTTTCATGTCATGGCAAGCCTCGCAGAGATGGAACGAGACTTGATCGTCGAAAGAACCCGTGCGGGGTTGGACGTTGCCAGACAACTCGGTCGTAAAGGCGGTCGCAAGCCGAAGATGACCGACAGCAAGATCGAATCAGCCAAAAAGCTATTAGCCAGTGGAGTCCCCCCCAAGGATGTGGCTAAGAATCTTGGCGTGTCGGTTCCTACGCTATACCGCTGGCTCCCTGCCTCTGCGCATGCTTAGCGTACGATTTTTTCCGTTTTCTGAGGCGACCCCATAAAGGCACAGGGTTGAGGGCGGAACAGGGCGAAGGAGGGGTTTATCGGGCGCCAGTGGCATATTCATTTGAGGGTGGGAAAGCCCCGCGGCTGATGTTCAGGGGTGGGGCGGCTCACGCGGGCTGTCAGACTGCTGCAAAAGTTCAGATGATAGGGATCTTCCAGAAAAATAATTAGTCTAGATATTTAAATAACAATGGCTTATGTTAATAAAAATGAAATTCAACATTTAACAATATGAAAAACTTATTGATTTTTAGCTTTATTCTACTTGCTGTAGCATTTTCAATTACGCAAATATCCCCTTATTACCACAAATATTCCTACTGTAAATTGCAATCAGAAGAACAAACTCAACCTAACTATGGTTACAAATTACCAAAGGAGTTTGAAAATATTGGCAAAAATTCAGATACAAATAACCTGTCCGATAAAGATTTAACTCAACTCAAGAAAGAACGGGAATTGTCATTTCAAAAGTGCATGACAAAATAGTCAGATCCGCATTTCTAGCTGGTCGCGTTCGCGCAAGCTGTGGCGCTTGATATAGTCGTTAACTGTCGTTGATGGTTCATCGATCAACTTGGCAATAGAACGGATACTCAAGCCCTTATCTAAATAGCTTTCAATCGCTTTACGATGTTTATCTAACTTGGTCTTTTCTGCCTGGCCGGCTGGGCGACCAAGTTTCATACCTGCAGCCTTACGGGCGGCTAATGCTTCTTTGGTACGCAGGGAAATAAACTCGCGCTCAATCTCTGCCGCCAAACCTAACACGGTCGCGGTGATCCGACTCTGCATCGAGTCATCGAGGATCATTTTTTGTTTGGCGATATACACATGAATTTGGCGTTCGGTGCAAAATTCGAGGATTTCGAGCACTTGTAATGTGCTGCGGGCCATGCGCGAAACTTCGGCAAATACAATCACATCCTTTGGGGCCAGAGACTCTAACAAATCACCGAGTTTTCTCGCACGCCATTTGTGCTTACCGCTTACTGTATCTTCAACGAATGAGAGATTACTCAAACCATGTTGATTAGCAAACTCTAAAATACCGTGTTTTTGATTATCAACATCTTGTGCATCTGTTGATACACGTAAATACGCATAATTTGCCATAAGTCACCGTTCGGCCTTATATGATTTAATTCGAACACCTTAATTATAGTGTAGCAATAGGTTTTATTCGAACAAAATCACGTGATTTTAACTGCATTCTAAGGCGTCAGGCAGTAAAATTTTTGGATCGCGAAAGATCCTGCGTATTGAAGATGATTAAGTTACAAAATCAAATTAGGTTTTGGGTAACATGGGTTCCGTTCTAAAGATAATGTGCTGTTTTTTATCCTGCAGTGAACGCAAATACACAGGTTCTGATTCAGAAGCACGGTAACTTTTATCAATCATCGCGGTATCATCAAGATGGGTGATCAGTGCTTGAATGGCTTCTTTGTACTTTTCAGGCACCCGCATTACCACGGTTTTTTCATACTTGGTTTTGCGTCCTGCTCCTGGACGAAAGCCACCGTGATTAGGATTTTTAGTTTTTTCTTCTTCCATGCTCTGCTCCAAAATGATTAAGTTACATAATCAACTATAAATGATAATGTAACAAAATCAAGTTTTTCTCTCTGCTAAGCCGCTTTTGCTTTTTAACTAAACTAACAGCGCGTTTGCAGGTAAATGGTCGGAGACAAAACCAAGTTACAGCGCGGCTTTGGCTGTTGTTATCGCCCGTAGCGCAGCTACGAATTGGCGAAGCCTTTATCTTTGCTCTTTGGGGGGCGCCGGAGCGAGCGAAGCGAGGGGAAGGGCCGGCGGGGGCGAAGCCCCCAGGAGGGGTTCATACTCCGCAAAATTGAAAAGTTTTGCACAGGCCAGATCCAATAAGATCCATCTTTTAAGATCCAAAAAGATCCTAAGAGATC